>CAYXWE010000016.1:0-13827 GCA_964468145.1 uncultured Pleurocapsa sp. | reverse complement strand
GGAAGTTGGGCGGTTGTTTGTAGCATGGGTCAAGTCCTCATGCTTATGTTTATGTCTTCATAATACATTGCCTAGAAGAAGACAAACTAGGCAAAGTTAACATTTGTATTTCTTATCAATCAGGCGAAAAAACGGTATAAAAAATTACAAAATTTTTGGGGTTGCCCCTCGTTGCAGCAACCTTCTATTTTCGCCAAATATTGGTTTTGCTCTAATTAAAAAGTTTTTTTCTATCCCTACATTCGTGTTATATTCATATCTATATAAATTTGAAATTTCTTCTCTTGCTTCATTAATTATATTTTTAGTTAAATCTTTTCTAAAAGTAAATTTATTTTTCAAGTAGATTGATTCTAAGTTATCTACTAATTGGAATAATTCGTTTGGCAAGCTTTTTTCAAAATCTTCGGTAGTTTTATTTTGAAAAGTTTCTTTTAGCAGAGCAATTAAATGACTTTCATTTTCATATTTAAGTCTTAATTTATTTGATAAAAAAGATAAATAATTAGGTACAGATTCATTATTTTTTCTGATATCTTCTATAATAATAATTTCTTTAAATCTTGAATTAGCCCTAGTTAATTCACAGGCTACTTGGATTGACTCATTCATTGAGCTTAATGAAACTAAAACACAATGACTTCGATTTATTTCATCTCTAATTTTTACATATAAATCTGGATGAGTATAATCAACAATCTTTTTATCAACTATTAATTCAACATTGTTTAACTGCTTAAACCCCTCCTCAATTAAGTTTCTTAAATTTAATTCTGTGTCCCAATCGTAACTAAAGAAAACTTTAATTTTTTTCATGTCTCAAATCTATGTAAAAAATAAACAAATGAAAAAATAAGTTAATCGGTCTGAAAAATTTTTTTATTTTTAATCTAATCTTTTTATCAATTTAAGCTATTTTGAAGACCTTGAAGAATTAGATAAACCATTTCATCTAAATCTTCAGTGGTGAACAAACGCCGATCTTCTTCTTCTGTCAATCCATTATTAATGCCTTGAAAACCTGTATTCTGAAAAGTTGTTAACAATAAATCGTAGTTAATTTCTTCATGAGGAGCGTCAGAATTAGCTTTTTGGTTATAGAAATCAAGCATATCTGCATAATCTTTACTTTGAGCGATTTGATAATCTTTTGTCAGACTCTCTGGATTATCGCCCATAATAGCTTCCCCAACTGCTCTAGCGCAGCCACCAAATGCACCTAAAACAAAGAGAGGTTTTTGTTGCTGGAGAATTAAATCTGCTTCTTGAGCAATTCCAGGAAACGCCCCTTTATAATTAGTCACTTTACCACCAAGAATAATTCTCGCATCTATTTCTTCTGCCATTGTTTCTCGCATGGCTGTGAGGCAACAAGCCCAAACATAACGATTTTCCGTACTATCTGGTTTAAGAAAACTTTGCTCGTCAATGTCAAAAGACTGTTTCAGAAATTCTGGAAGAGGAATTTCTCTTACTGATAGCTCATTTTTTTTCTCAGCAAGCAATTCTATTGGTGCATTCAAATGTAATGGCCAAGCTAGAAAGTTAAGAATTTTATTCCCACGCTCTGTTGCTTGTTTGTTGTAAACTTTAACCATTTCAATTAAATCTATGGTAAAGCCATCTGGTCGCAAATCTCCACCATAGGCAATGGTAGCTCCCTGAGCTAACAAATGACGGCTAATTTCGATCAGAGTTCTTTGGAGATGAAAACTGCTAAAGCCCAATCGCTCTAAATCGGGGCTATTAGAAATAGATATCCCAATAATTTTTCCTGATAGTGGTTTGGGTTCTTGATTTTTTACAAGAGACATTGGTTGTGAAGGAGTCCAAGCTTTTAGATTTGAATTAAAAGAATGAAGTATTTCAACTTCTTCATCTCCGACAGGAGGATCTGGATAGATTAGAAGTCGATCTATTTTTAGATTAGCTTGTTTGGGAATATCCTGTGATAGCTGTTGTAGCTGAGTCAAAAGTTCGGGTGCATATGGAAGGGCTATTGCCTGTTTTGGGACTCTACCAATCTTCTTGAGGTTTTCAATATGAGCGGGAAAGTAATAATATTGCAGAACTTCAAGCAAAATTTTGGTAATTATAGTGGGAATACTTTTTAATCCCTGCCAACGAAGAGTTGGAATATTACCCAAATAGGGGAAACTGCGTTCCTCGCCTACGTTGAGAGCATTAACTAAGAGTGAAGGAATTAGATATTTTTTAGCTGTCAAAACTTCCCAGCGACACCAATAACGAGTAGCATAAGCATCCGTTTGACAAATCAACAAAGCAGAATCTTTTAATCCTGCTTTGATTTCTTCAAGAAAGTCATAACCAGGAGCAATATCCTTTGTATCAAAAAAGGTGTTTAAAGCTTCATCCTCTTCTATCCAGCGACGAATACCCTTAGCAATTTCAACTCCATCTTGCTTGGCATGGCTGAGGAAGAGTTTTATCGGTGGGGGAGCTTTCTCAGAATTTATTTTTTCTCCAGATTCAACTTGTTTGAGTTGTCGGCAACATGAATGTAGTATTTGTCTTAACAACTTTTCTTGTTGGGCTTTAATTTCAGTTTTCTCATAAATTCTGATGAAATTAGTTTTAGCAATAATATGACTTAAGTTATACGCACTTGAAGTGATAGCTATTGGATAAATTCGATGGTGCGGAGCTAAATTTTGAGCTTTTTTCCATAACTGCTCGATATAAGACTGCCAACTATCGCTCATGACCATATGAGCATCTATAAGCACAAAAGTTGCTGAATTTAAAGAATTTTCAAACTTTATCGGTTTTGGCTGTTCAACCTTTGTATCTAATGATTGCGAACGAAACTGAACAGGAATACTAATATCGTTTACCAGTGGGTATTCTGGATCTCCGTAAATATATTTATAAATGTATTCTGCTAGCTGTTTGCCTTTGGATGATTTAGGGTGCCAAGCAAGATAAATACAGAAGAAAGAATGGTAATTATTAATCATAAAATTTATCATAAGACTGTTTAATTTTATGTTTATAATTCAACTTCTTAGTTTTGTTTAACATTTTTTTAGACATTTAGACTATGAATTACCCTAGAGTTCTGGGAACTATGTAAATGTACTTCGTAGTCAATTAGAGATTAACTCTATTAGCGAAAAAAGCATTATGGGCAGAAAAGTATTTGTAAGTTATTCACACAGGCTAAATCAGACAGCAGCAGACAAATTTAGGGAAATATTTGCCGGTCGACGTGATGTTTTTATCGATAAGTCAATCCGAGAGGATATTGGCGAATATACTGCATCAACCATAAAAAATAGGTTACGCACTCTTATCAGGGATAGCTCTGTTACAGTAGTGCTAATTGGAAAAGAGACGGGCGGAAGACATTGGGTTGACTGGGAAATCTATAATAGTTTGAGAACATCACCTGGAAATACCAGAAATGGTTTACTGGGAATAAAGATTCCTTACAACACACATTGGATTCCAGATAGACTTCTTGATAATGTTCCGAATATGGGATTAATAATTGATTGGCCTAGAGATTATAGAACTTTAAAAAATGCTATTGAGCTAGCATATGCAGTATCCAGAAATAATTTACCAAATTTGAGTAGACCGTTAAAACAAAAAAATTCCTATATAAAATAAATATTTTTGAATCTAAGATTCATTTTTATCTTGAATTTTCTACGATCTAAATAATAAGATTATCAGCAGAAGTGATTCTTAAGGCAATGTCTTTAAATCACAAATTAACAACAGAAATAAATTTGATATATATTTTTATAAACTAACTAGAATGAGTTTTATTCAAAAAAAATTTGATAAGAAAAAGTCCCAAAAATTATCTAATAATTATTGGGAGCATAAAAAGTATAAATATCATGCGTTTATTAGTTATGCTCATGAAGATAAAGAATCGGTTCAATGGCTATATAATTTGCTTTTAAGTTATTGGGTTCCGTGGAAAGGAAATAGGCGAATTTTTTTGGATACGGAAACTATACCTGCTGGTGGAGGGTTGACATCATCTATTAAACAAGCTCTTGAAGATTCACACTATTTAATTGTCTGTTGTTCAAAATCTGCTGTTGAATCCCCATGGGTAAATTTAGAAGTAGAAGAATTTCTCAAAACTCATTCAGTGAGAAATATTCTTGCTTGTATGGTAGGAAAATTAGATGAATATGTTTTGCCTCATTTCCTTACAGAAATTGAATCTCAACTGAATGATTCATTATTTAAACCAGATCTTCGCGGTGAAATTACTCAATTAGAAAAACAAGAACTTAAGAAAAAAACAGAAGATGCTTTGGCACTGTTAGCATCCATTCTCAATTTTAAAGATAAATATGAAGTCATCAATCGAGTTTATCGTGTTAGACAAGTCATAATTGCTTCTCTAATAGGTTTTATTTCTTTATCCTCTGGTTTATATATTAGCTGGCAAGAATGGCTTAAAACTCCTCAAGGATTAAGAAATTTAGCAATTGATAAAATGCTTACCGTTGCCGAGTCAGAGATTATTGATGATTATCAATTAATAATGACAGCTAAAGCTTTAGGGGAACAAGGAAGAAGACAAGATTTGGATAAATTTGTACAAGTATTTACCAATAATCCTGACGATCCTTTTTTTCGCTCTTTAGCTATAGCTATTGGTTATGCTTCTTTGCCCGAACCTAATTGTGAAATAGTAGATATCGAACTGAAAAAGTTAAGTCAAAATACCGCTAGATTGTGGCCTGAAGCATTTTTAACATCCCAACAATACTGTGGTGGTAATTGGTTATCTTTTGCCCATCCTGAATCTTTGGATGCTGATAAAATGCTTCAATGGAGTGAGGCTCTAGCAAAAACAGGTCATATAGATAAGGCTAAATCAATAGTTTCGCTGCCTGATTTCCCTGCACAAGATAAGTTTACTTTAGAAGTATTTATTGGTATTGCCAGTAAAGAAGAAATATCTTTCACACAGGAAAGTATTAATGATTGGGTAGGGGAAAATGATTGTGGTGAGGTTTTGCGAGATTCCCTGAAATTACTTCGAGAAATCGATCTAGCTAATCGTTTAGAAGATGGAGCAGCAGATATCTTGCTCGATTATGGATTGTATTGTACCTCTAAAATAGATATAGAAATAGTTAATTACTGGAATTTATTTCAAGAGCTTTCCGCCCGATTAGCAGGTGCGAATAGAAATGAAGATGCACTTACAGTTTTAGCTATAGGAGAAAACAAAAATAACGAGCGTCAAAACGATCCATACTTTGCCCCTGGTTGGGCATGGCGAAGTCTAGCATATCATCGACTGGGAGAAAAATCTCAAGCTCTAGAGTCTTTTAGATTAGCTGAATCTTCTGGTTTAGCACAACCTTTGATGAGTCGTACATGGTCAGAATGGGATGATATTGTTTTAGCTTATGTTATGGCAAATGACTGGAAAAGTGCATTTAAAGCTGCTGAAAATCCTAGAGATGAAAGAGTAAGATTTTTTCTGAGAGCTAAATTAATTGAATTATGGAGTTTATAAAAATTTATTAATATATTAATAAAATTATTTTAATTATGGGCTGTGCAGTTTATTTACTAATTTTTTCCAATCAGTAGAAGAATTGTAATCAACTCTATATTTATCTTGAAGAATAATAGGAATATCATCAAGTTTTACATCTTCAATAACTAAAACAATCACGCGCTTCCTGTCTGTACGACTAATTTCAGCGTTCATGATCGGACGATATTCACTACGACACCAACCAGATTTTCCAAAAGAGGGGCTTAAAGATACTATTATCCTTTTGCTGCAAGTAAGACCCTCTTCAATTTTTTCTAGGACTCCATCATCAACATCAATTTGTTCTTCATCCAACCAAACTTTTAGCCCTTCGCTGTTTAATTTACTAGCAATTTTTCTTACTTTCGCTTTATCGGCACTAGAATGACTTAGAAATACATCCCATCGATATTTTTTTTCTGTTGAAAATATAGGTGTTTCAGTTGATGATGAACAATATTTCTTGGCTAAATTGTCTATTATTTCCCTGTCAGTAATTAAATCGTTTTCAATAATAATAGATACTAATTTAGGATCACAACTTTTTTCTATAATTATCTTAAGCAAATTACCTAAAACGGTTTTCCCCGATTGCTTAGATCCTTTTGGATAACTATTTTTGCATTGAATCCAGTTTATTAATTTAGTTGAATCTCTCCATGTGTCTCCGAGCCATACATCTGAAAGTTCTTGTTGCCACCGTTCGGGCAAATCTAATTGCTCAACTAGATTTTTAAAATAGTGTTTTGAAGAAATTTTTGAGGAACGAGCAAGCTCCTCAATAGTATCTATAATATAGAATTTATCTTTATCGTCTAATTCGTAATTGCAAATCTGTATATTATTTTGAGAATTACTAGATTCTTCTTCTAATAAAGTTTCTTTAACTGTATTAATAAAATCATTTATTCGGTCATTGTAGTGTTCTTTAGAAAAAACTCCTTTCAGATACTTAATTGTTTCTGTATCTTTGAATAAAATAGTTTGATCGTTTACAGTAAGCTTGTCACTTACTATAATCAAAGGAAATTTTTGTTTTACAGCTTTTCTAATTAGTGTTAATCCAGATTTATCCTTATCGTTATTTGGTGAAAGACCTATATCGACTAGAATTAACTTCCATTTATGATTGTCAAGGTGTATATTGCTTTCTTGAAATGTTTTTGAAATAGTCAAATTTATATCTACATTATTTGTTATGCTAGATCTTAAATCTTCTTTAATAAGTGATGTCCAAAGTTCATCATCTTCTATCAACAATATATTATTCATAGTTACTATTAATCAATTTTTATTTATTAACTTTTTACCTTATGACTTGGTAAAATTATCGTAAATTCCGCTCCTTCATCTTCATTGTTTTGGGCTTTGATTTCTCCTTCTAAACGCTCAAGATAAATTTTTGTCCACCATAATCCATATCCTCTTTTAATGCCTTTTTTATCATCTTTAGTAGAATAATTATTTTCAAATATCTTTTCTAAAGAGCCTGGTTTTATTCCTACTCCATTATCTTTTATTGTAATCTGTATCCAGCTTCTTTCTTTTGCAAAGAAACCAACGTCAATTTTAATTGTTCCTAAAGATGTATTTTTAGCCTCAATCGCTTCTTTAGAATTTTGAATAAGATTAGCAAATATATCTCTAATTTGTATTTTTCCTCCCCATACTTCAAGATATTTTTCAGAAAAATTGAGTATTATTTCGATGTTTTTCGGAAACTCGATATTATCAAGTGCCTCTAATATTTCCAAGACAACGAATACAGATTGGGGTTTTTCTTCAACTCTATTTCTCCAAACTGACATTTCATTAATAATGCTATCTGCTAAATTAAGAATATCATTTGCTATTTGGTGACTTGATTCTTCAAGTATTTTTTGAGAATAGCGTTTAATAGCACCCAGTTTTTTCGGTAGTCTATGTATAAGTGAACCAGATAAATCACCAAATGTCGCAATTTTTTCAGTAGCAATTAATTTTTTATTAGTAGCAGTATTGTGTAAAGCTATTGCAGCTTGATTGGCAAGAGTTTCTAATAATAATTGATGCTTGTTACTAAAGTTATTAACATTTCTACTTTCTACATTAAGTACACCAATTATGGTATTGTCACTATAAATAATTGGTACGCATAGCTCTGAATTCATTATAGGTTCTAGATAAAAGCGTTTATAATCTTCATCTTCATCTACGTTATTAACAATTCTCGATTTCCGATTTTTAGCAACCCAACCAGTTATTCCTTGCCCAATATCAAGATGCTCATAATTCCGATTATAAGGTAAATTATCTGGATGACTGGTTGCTACGGATACCTTTTTGTCTATTTTGTCCAATAAAAGAATATCTCCTACATCAGCATTGGTAATTTTTACTGCTCTTTCTACAATTAACTTTAGTAATTTATTTCTATCTAAGGTAGTTATAATTTGACGTTCTAAATCGTTTGATGTTGCTAACCAAGCTGCTAAAGATCTATTATTCTTAATAGCTAATGCAGATGAAAAAGCCAAGGTCTTTATAAGTTGTTTTTCTTCAGGCGAAAAATAATGATATCTTCTGTAGTTAATAAACATAATTCCGACTCGTATATCGCTAACTTTTAGCTTTATACAAGCTACTGAACGAATTTTCTCTCTCTTAGAAAATTTTGAATCTTTAAAAATAGAATTTTCATTTAATGAATAAAGATATACATCTTCATCTTTATCAATCATTTGAAATGGTACAGAATGATTAGGTACGTCATAATACATTCGATCTTCTGCTTGAAGTTGTCCAGCAATATATGGTGGTTGTACAAATTTTTGTTCAGCCCAAATGTATTCGTAGATAGTAATAACATCAGCAGCTAGAACATTCAAAATATTCCAAGCAATATAACGTAGTAAATCTGCATTTTCAGGAGGATTAACTATAGATTGAGCAACGGAATGTAATGTATTTAATTGGTTTGCTCTGTCTCTCTCAGATTTATATCTAAATGCATTAGCAATGATATTTACTGCTCGTTCAGCATAAAATACACCTAGTTTAATTTCATTTCTAAAATCGTAGTCTCTCTGATAATGAAGATAAAGCACGCCATACTTCTCTCGATTGATTTTCAAAGGAAAAGCTACATATGACCTAGTACCTTCTTGTAAACAATTTGGATTAAAGGTTAATTGTTCTGAATTTTGAATATTTGGTACTCTCGTAATCCATTTAGGTTTTCCATCATTAAGTGCTAAATTACCAAGACCATCTTGACGAGGAGAAAAATCTTTTTCTTCTAAATACAAATGACCAATATTACCTGCACAGACTTGATAGATGTATTTTTCTTGCTCTTCACTGTATAAAAAATGAAGAGTAGCACAGTCAGCTTGCATAATTTTAACTGCACTTTTGGCAATAACCTCTAGTACATTGGAAAGACGTGTACAATAAATTTTTAAATTATACTGACCAATAAACTTCGCTAGTTGAGTGGCTTGTTCTACTGTAATCGGCGTTTCTAATTTTTCATAACCTGCTTCAATTACACCAATTACATCAGAAATAATTAGATTTTCTGGTAATACTATTTTTAAGCTTATACATTGTCCATTTTTTTCTTGTCTGTCAGATTCAATTTGCCAGTCACATTGTTCTTGCCAGTTTTCAACTAAAATTCCGTCGCGATCTCTAATTAATAATATAGGAGTAAATACTCTAATATAATTTTCATGATTAAATCTCTCATAAATCCAACTATCAAATCTTTTGTCATACCCAGAAATTATTTCAGTGTTTCTTGTGTAGTATACATCTGCTTGAATATCTCTTAGGGCTTTATCTTCTTCTAAATAATGCTTGGCTATATCAATCCATTTTTCAACAACACCAGTACCTACTAATGATTCGATGATTTTTTGTTCGATAGAAACTAAAGAGATACTAACAAAGTCGAAGTTCTGGAATGATTGAACTTGGTTACAAATATTTCTTAGAGTAGCCTTTAATTCAAAAAGTTGAGAAGTAGCTTTTTCTATTTCATGTTCTACATCCAAAAATTTTTGATAGCTATTTAAATCAAATGAATTGTCTCTCTCACACATAGGCTAGCTTTTTGAAAATTTTCTATTAAATAGTTTTATTAAATGCAATTGTTGATGTGGTAATTTCCATATTAGTTGACTGTTTACCAATCGTCTTGGTTGTAAGTAGATCGATTGCTACGTCAATATCGGAGATTAGATCGTTACGAACAATGGGACGTTCGGCAATAACCTCAAGATTTACCTGGTCGGTTGACATGATTTCCTCCGATTTTTTTGTTTTCTAGTTGCTGTTTTATTTAATCCGCTTGATGCAGGGGGACAAAAGGTTTCACTTTATTTCCATTAAGAAATCTTTGTTGTACTTGCTCTAAATTCTCTTTTTTAACAGCTTCACCTCTGCCCAAACCTATTAATTCATCAATCTTACTAGAGTCATCAAGAGAAAACTTTCCTGTAGGTACAGTGCAGTCAATATTGAAAAAACCATGATTAGTCAACAATAAACTCATGGCTCGCGATGCCTCTACTTGAGCATTCATCAAAATATTGATTAAACCTTTGCCCCAACCAAATATTCCTGCTTGAGCATTATCAGAAACACTAAATGGTGATGAAGTTACGCCAATATTTAAAATATCAATTTCATCTGGCTGAATATTTAAGAAGTGAATAGCTTCGACTAAACCTACTAGAGCAGGACAATTTGCCCAAACCCCTCCATCAACATAACTTGCACCTTGATGATTAGGAAAAGGTGCTGCTGAGAAATAAGTTGGTGCTGCTGAGGTAGCTAGAGCAACATCTACGGCTTTAGCTTCAATATCATACTTAAAACGCTCGTGATGGGCAGTCTTCATGAGAAAAATACGTCCGCCGACAGCATCATAAGTAGGGATTATAAGACGACATTTTGATTCGCCAAATTTCTTTTCTTGAAAAGCCTTAATTAAAGCTTGACGAAGATTTTCTTGAGAGTGTTTCGGTTGAACGAGATGTCGAAAAGTATTAAATAGCCTACGGGTGAAGCCAGTATTTTGAAAAATTTGCTCTCCATTATCTTCGTAAAATTTCATAATCTCTCTGGCAGAAAGACCCAATCCCAAACCAATAGCAATAATGCCACCTGTGGAAGTACCAGTAATTAAATCAAAATGTTCGACGCAACTACATTTGGTTTCTTCTTCTAATGCAGTCAACACAGAAGCTGAAAATGCCCCCATAATTCCGCCACCTTCTAAACTTAAAATGCGGAAGTTTCTTGTAGATTGTTCCATATAAGTTAATTCAACAATTTTAGTTTTTTATTTCAATAAATTTATAAAATCTCTTAGATGTCATATTTTATTCAACAAATATAAATAATTGTTTTGGAGCTTATGCCTCATTATTTACTCTGTTGCTTACAACTGTTTTTATGCATTTTGATAAAATACTTTACAAACTCAATCCTCTATCCCTTTTTTGGGCTAAAACTGTTGAACTAAGCCGAAGAGTCACCTCTCCGACTCGTGTGACCCGAGTTTGTGTCCGTTCGACCTTAAGGTCGAATAGAGATGTATAGCGCAACCCGCGTGCGTGCTATGTGAGTATCACAAATGCTGGAGAAGATCGGGCGATATCTCTCGAATCATAGCTATAATTTTTGCCTTCTGAGCCTGACTTGCTTGCCTAATAGCTGCGTGAAAATCAGTTAAGAAAAAACTCAATCTACCAGGAAACTTAGCAATCACACGAGCCTTTTTCTCCAGATAATCAAAATCAATATAGCCATTAAAACAAAAATCGAGAGCGAGAGCTTCACTATCCAACCAAGGGTCATCAACAACTAAAGATTCAGATTCTTCCTCCTCCTGGGGCGACAGTGAAAGATGATTAGCAGCACCAGCACTCAATAAACGCTCCGTATCGGGCAATCCCTTCTCAATCCAATCATTTTGTTCTGGAGCGAGTTTCGCCAGCCTTCTCGCCGATTCTCCTGCCCTCTCAAGAGAAATATCCGCCCTCTCTACAAACCAAGCTGGAACGGATACCTGTCTGCCCTCAGCATAAGCAACTTCAGCATCCTGTCTCAGCCCTTCGACAATGCGCTTAAAAGTCCTCCAATGGAGTTGTGCTTGTGTTTTATCATTAAGTATCTTTCCTACCCTATTTAGGGCTTGTTCTCGCGATTCTGAGCCATAAATGAGTTTCTCTACGAGGTACTCCACAAACTTGGGATAGGGTTTACTGGGTGCAGCTTCCCATTCACATTTTTCACTAATACCGATTTGTTTTCCAACAATCCATTCCTCCCAGTAAGTATGAGAATGTCCCTGTCTGACACAGTTCATCACATGAGAAACCAATGCTCCAACAGTTCTAGCATTACCCGCACCACCAGCAATAGCTGCTGTTAAATCAGAGCGGAATCGTTCTCTTTGTTCTGGACTACTCCACAAAGCACAGTCTTCTCTTTTTCGAGGTTTAGTACCTTTAGGAGTTTTCTTCTGAGTTTTGAGAATCGGTCGAGAGATGGGTTCGACCGTACTAGACTCCTGTCGTACATCTTGTTGCACGACATCACTTTTATTGATTTTTGGTTCAACATCGGCGGAACTTACTTCTTTTTCCAAGACATCTTTAACAAGTTTGGGCTTTTCAGGTCTTTTTAGAACTGAAGACAGTTCAATTGGAGGTTGACTGGCTCGGTCACTCTTCTTCTCTGGTGTAGTTTTTAAATTACTTACAGAATTATCCCCCCCCCTGGAAATTTTCTGGTCTTTGGGTGTGGGTTTTTCTTTGGATGTTTTCTGTGGATGTATTTTTTTTGTATGATTCGCGGTATTCCACATCTCAAGTTGTGAGGTGTCCTCAGAACGAGATGAGCTATCACACAAATCGGATTTTTCAGTGCTTTCAGCGTTTTCCTCTGTTGAGATTTCAGGGTCAGAAATCGGCTCATTTTTGGTCGATTCACCCATCCTAAATTCATCCAGTCGAGAGTAGTCAATGGTGTAGTAATTTGTCTGATTCCATTGCTTCGCTTTGTAGCGAATTACTTTTATTATTCCAAGCTCGCGCAATAGGCTCATTGACTTTCTAAACTGCCAAGAGGACAACCATTCAAATTGCGTTTTGACCCAATTTTCAAAAGAATTGTAAATATATCTGACACCACCTACTACCTCGCCTACATCCTTCTGTAGCCAGTAATGGAGTTGTTGGAGAATAACTGCTGCGTTAACGTCTTGGAGTTTAGCTGCTAGTTCGGATGAAAAAAATCTGTTACAGTTATAAGTATTCAAATTTTTAGCCTCAATATTGTGGATATTCAAATCTGGTGGTTACAAGATTCGATTGATTTCCTCTTGTTGAAGGTTAAACACGCTCCTGGGTAGCTCTAACTACCGCAGGGGCATTTGTTTTATATATTCATTCAAGGAAAATCGCTTTATTTCCTCTAGTTTATTTCCTTTGGTTTGATTTTTTCTGGTTATGTGTGGTTATGAGAAAAAAATCGTAATAGATTACGATGAGAATCAGCATCAAACCTCATCAAACCTCTAAAGATTAAAGCTCGAAATCCAACCCTTTCTTCTTCTTCTGTTTTCGCTCTCGCTCTGCGGGTTGGGGCTGTTTTTTAGTTTCTTCAAGCAGAGAGAAAGACTGTTGTTGGTCTAGTAGAGATGGTTCTTTTTTCTCTGAAACCGCTTTTAGGTTATCTTTGACTTGTTTGAAGTAATTTACCTCAAGCTCAGATACTCCAGAGTTACTGGTATAACTGGGATGCCAGCTTCCTTCATCGTAATTTGCTTCCATAATTTTATCGTCTTTGATTAAACAGTTAAGATTTATTACGAAATCGGATTCATCCTTCAAAATCTCAACTTCATAGTTAGAATCTTTGTACTGTTTAGCTCGATTTGTCTTGAAAATCTGACAAAGATAGTTACAGACTTCTCTGACCATCGGCTCTTGTCGGTCGAACCAAGATGGAGATTTTTTTTTCTTTTTTGCAAGCGGTCTGGGTGAAAGTTTTTCCGCTTCCGCTCTGGGTGTGGAATTAAGTAATGGTTTATCTGCTTCGACTGTCGAGACTGTTTTTACGTTTTCAGTATTTTTCAGTAAATTATTGGTTTTCTCAATCGAGTTATAAATTTCACTTTTTCTAGTTTCCATACCTTTTTTCATCATGGCAACAACAGCAGCACCGAGATGAATTTGGGGCTTCAATAAACTATGACAAAGTAGGACAGGCTTGGACAAAATACCCCCATT
>CAYXWE010000015.1:0-13851 GCA_964468145.1 uncultured Pleurocapsa sp. | reverse complement strand
CGACATTCGATCGCATGACCCTGAAGATTAACTTGCTCCTGAGTTAGCCTGAGTTTTTCCCCTTGAGCGACGCGAATTTGTTCGGCGATAAGATCGATGCCCGTAACAACTTCGGTTACTGGATGTTCTACTTGAATGCGGGTATTCATTTCCATAAAGTAGAAATCTCCCGATTTATCCAGGAGGAACTCTACTGTACCAGCACCAACGTAACTAATTGATTTAGCAGCCCTAACCGCCGCATCGCCCATTTTTTGCCGTAGTTGGGGACTCAAAACAGCACTGGGAGCTTCTTCTAAAAGCTTTTGGTGACGGCGTTGAATAGAGCAGTCTCTCTCCCCTAAATGAATGGCATTACCATGACTATCGGCAATGATTTGAAATTCAATATGGCGAGGATTCTGGACAAACTTTTCTAAGTATACGCCTCCATTACCAAAGGCTGCCTCCGCTTCACCTTGGGCTGCCTGAAACATCCTGACCAATTCCGTTTCATCCTGCACCAGGCGCATTCCTCTACCGCCACCACCAGCGGTAGCTTTAATCATGACTGGGTAGCCAATCTCCCCTGCAACAGTCTTGGCTTCATCTTCGTCCCTTAATAAACCGTTACTGCCTGGAACAGTAGGGACTCCAGCCGCCTGCATCGTTTTTTTTGCCGTAGACTTATCTCCCATGGCTAGCATTGCTTCCTTAGAAGGGCCAATAAAGGTAAGCTGATGGTCGTTACAAATTTCTACAAAACGAGCATTTTCTGCTAAAAAACCATAACCAGGATGGATAGCAGTAGCATTACGAGTCAAAGCAGCAGCTATAATGTTCGGAATGTTCAAATAACTTTTGCCAGACGGAGGAGGACCAATACATACACTTTCGTCTGCCAACTGAACATGGAGGGCTTGGCGATCGATAGTAGAGTGTACAGCTACCGTGGCAATGCCCATTTCAGCACAGGTGTGTAAAATGCGTAGAGCAATTTCCCCTCGATTGGCGATCAGAATTTTGTCAAACTGCATTCGATGAAGTAGATAACTAGAGTCACTTTGTTTAGCATTTAGCATTTAGCATTTAGCATTTAGCATTTAGCATTGATAGGTAGTTTGAAGGCAGGCTTAAAACAAAAAAATTGTTCAATGTTCAATGTTCAATGTTCAATGTTCGATGTTCAATGATTAGTCATGTTTAAGAATAAGGCTTTTTCTGGTACTTAATACAGAATTAATCTTTATCTGTTACGTGATACTCCTACACTGATTCAGTAAAATACAGTGTAGGCTTCTCCAAACCCCGTAGGACAGAGAGAACTTGCTCCAAGGTACTATTAGTAGTGGATGCAACCACTACTGGATTCTTCCCTTTACGCCGTTTTATGGTTGGGAATGTATCCAGCCCAACCCTCTTGATATTAATTCCCGCCGAAACGTCCCTATCAATCAAGAGTTGATATTTTTCATCCCAATACTCTCGAATGCTGGTATCAGTGAAGATAAATTCATCTTTATATGGTAGCAATTGAGAGGTATATTGTGGATTAACAGGTATTACCAACGCCCCAGCTTTTTCAGCTTTGAATTTCAGTATATTGAAAAATTGCCCAAAGGCAGCATCAGCCCAAGACTTGTTGAGTCCTGAGCGAGCTGATTGTCCGTTAGGCAAGTATTTTCCATTATCATCCTGTTTTACTTTGTTCTTTCGACTTAACCCCGCAAGGTTAAGTTTTTCATGAAAGAAAACTTTTTTTCCCGTATTGAGGAGAGCTTGGACTGTATTGTAAGCATGGTCTTTTCTCGCCCTAGCTATTGAGGAGTGTAGCTTGGCTTCTTTTTTCGCTAGTTTGCGTCTAGATTTACTACCTTTTTTCTTGGTAGATTTGCGCTTAGATATAGATGCTAGTTTACTTTGAGATTTCCGAAACGACTTAAAAGATGGTAGTTTCACTCCTTCACTGGTAGCAAGATAATCATCTTCATGGAGAACTGCATCCATACCCAACGAGTTCTCCCAGTTAGGTACAATGTCAGTCTGGAAGTCAGGTATGGAAAGGTCTTGCAATCTTAAATTTACATACCAACCATCAACTTTTTTGATTATCTGAACTTGCTTTAATACTACACCATTTCTGATTGGGCGATGATGACGTACATTAACAATGCCAATTTTGGGCAATGATAAATACAACCATTTGCCACCAACAGAACAAGAGTGTAGTTTTACGGACTCAAACACCATCGATCGCAAACGAGCTTGATTCTTAAAGCGTGGCTTGCCCGAACGCTTCCCCTTGGAATCGCCAGCAATAAACCTGGTGAATGCTAGTTTTACTCGCTTACATACCTCTTGTAGAGTCTGAGAGGGAACAGAATTGAAGTCCAATAGTTCCCCACTCCAACTCACACAAACCAAATCTTGTTTGATTATTGGCAGTTGTTTTTTTTGCCCGTAAAACTCAGGTTTTTCTTTTAATTCTGGCAAATGACATATTAATGGGCATCTATCAGTGTAGCTACGATTACATTCCCACCACTCGAATCTTTCTCCTAGTTGACGGTTGTACCAATACTGACAAATCCTAAGCCAGTCATTTAAGACAAGCTTCTGCTTCGTAGTGGGATAAGTGCGGTATTGGTAGTTAAAAATCAATTTAGAGTTTAAAAATAAATTACACTGATAATAACATAATTAGCTGTATTGCTCTATGAATAAAGATTTTATCTCTAGAGGTCGCTCTGTATCTGATATTAAAATTCACTTGATCTTGACTACCAAGTACAGGCGCAAAGTATTTACAGCAGCAATGATTGACCGACTTCATGAGATTTTTGAATCGCTGCTGGATAAATGGGAATGTAAAATTGTAGAGTTTAATGGAGAAAAAGACCACATTCATTTGCTGTTTCAGTACCACCCAGAAATACAGTTGAGCAAATTAATAAACAGTCTCAAAAGTGTTTCATCAAGAAAGCTCAGACAAGAGTTTTTGCCCGAACTTGAAAAGACATATTTGAAAAAGAAGGTAGTTTGGAATAGTAGCTATTTTCTAGCATCATGTGGTGGTGTAACTATTTCTACTTTGAAAAAATATATAGAAGACCAGGATAAGCCTATTAATTAACTGGCGATTCATCCCACGCCAAATCAAAGATTATGGACGTGGGGCTTCTCGCGATTAAGCTAATTCCGAAGGGGGGCGGTCATCACTCCAACCCCACCAAGGGGTATCGCACTCGCAGAGATAAAATTCTTGATATTTTCGGCGATCGCCTATACTGACAGGAGCGCGACGATTTAGCCAGACATTTTTTGCCTTTGCAGGAGGATTTTTACAGCTAGGACAAGAAAAGTCAATTGCATGACCCGCTGATTTAGTCCATTCTGGAGGAACTAGAGCAAAAGCATCCATAAAGTTTTGTTTGAAGATTTATAAGCTAGGTTCGTACTTTATTTTACTGCGATCTTTTATTGCTTTTATCGCGATCGCTCTGAGGATTAAATTTTCTTTTTGAGTTAAATAGTCAAAATCAATCAATTTTGTACCATCTACGACCAGTAGAAGTTAAACCCAAGCTTCTTGAGGTGCGAGTTTCTTTACCATTAGAAGCTATACAGTCCCCCGCCATAACTACAAAATGCCCTCCCAGATAGTCTTTGTTATAGTCTCCCGTGTCGGGGTGTTGGTGTCCCATTTGATGAAGCATTTCATGAAATATCGTTCCTGCTAAGTTTTCTGCAGCAACATCAAATCCGTCTCTTCTGATATTGGTATCGATCGCATTTACGTTTAATTCCATCCCAATACGACCGCTCCATTTTAATTGGTTGCCCGTTCCATAGGCTATCCTAGCAATGGTAGTTCTACCTTGAATACCGCTGTTACCTAAAGTCTTAGATACTAGATTAAATTCGGGCCAACGACTCACCGAAGCAAGAGCGTTGAAGTCGAGCCACCCTTGTCTTGATAAGTTATTTTTGGGCGCGTAGGAGCCTCGAAAGTATTTGGTATGTTTTTGAACGCAACTTTTAACGCTTCTATTGTCTACTCTGGTAGCAAGTATATTCATCGCTCGTTTAACTAGTCTCTTTTGGGAGCTAGACCAAACTACAGCACTTCTTTTGTTGCATACTTCCCGATACTGCCAACAAGTCCTGGTTATTCTGTCTCTAGAAACACATTCTCGGCGACATCCTCTAACGTCGTCATTTTGATAGTACCAGGTGATTTTGGGAGCAGCCAGGGCAGCACTGACAAAGATTATTGATGTCACGATGCCTAAAACTATAACTCGTGATAATTTCATTTTGCTTCGCTTGAAAATTAACTGTTTATATACAGAAATCTACTCAATGTTCTAGTTGTAAGCTATAAAATACAGGATTTTTCTAGAAAATAGACTATTTAGAGATCCAGTCTCCAGAATTAAATAAAAAAACAGTTAATAATGATTCGTGTAAGAAATCTAATGTTCGATCTACTTTTTGTAATGAGCTAAATTGCGGAGAGTGCGGGTTTGTTCGAGAATATCTTCAATATCTTCCTGGGAAATCCTCTCTACATAGTTAATTTTGATTTCTTCTAATAGATCGATTAACAAAAACTCGATCTTGTTCATACTTTGTTGTGCCTGTAATTCGCTAGAGATACTTTTACCAAGGTTACTTACCAGGCTTTCCAATAGGCGATCGAATTGTTCGTCTTCGGCTAATGCTGCTTGCAAAGCACGACTAAAAGCACTGTAGGATTGGGATACTAATTGATGGGAAAGAGTAGCCAAAGTGCGATCGCCTCCTGGTAAGAGTTTGATTCCTTGATAGGCTGGACTATCTTTTAAAGCTTTTTCGACGCTATATTCTAAGAGTGTTTCCGCTTCTGGTTGAATGGCGGGTAGCACCCGATCCGCGATTACTTTGGCTAGGATTCTAATTATTTCTGCAGTCTCGTTAGTATCGTTGATATCTATATAGGGACTCGCTGTTTGAGATAACAAGTTACTAATGTCGCCGTTACGAATTGAAGCTTGGACTTGATTGATGATGCGAATAATCACTACTTCGGTAACGTCTTCGGCAATACCTGCTACTAATCCCTGACTGATTTGTCTCTGAATCGAACCTAAATCGATCGCTTGGGCCTGACTCAACCGCGCAGTTACGGGAATTACTCTCAGCCACCGCCAAAAAGGAATGAGAAATAAAGCATCGTACCAACGCCAAAGCATTGCATCTAGCCAGCTTACTGCAGTGCGTTGGCGACTAATGAACCAGGTACGTCCCAAAAATTCTATGGCAAAAAATATACCGAAAGGGAAGTCAATAAAACCAAAATAATCAACATATCCACCATTTTCCCCGATTACTCGATAGTAATTGGTTTCAAATAGGGGTTTGAGTTCGCGATCGAAGAATTGTAATTCCGACTCCGCTTTTCCCTGAAAATTAGCCAGAGTCCAATATTGCCAAAACGCTGTCTTGGCAGAATTATCTTTATTGGGCAAATGCGATCGCATTTTGTTTTTGATTCTTTCTAAGTTGCCCGTTTTATTGGCTTCGGAAAAGGCATCGGTTTGGATAATTTCAATACTGCGACGGCGTAAATCTCCTAGAATATTTTTGACCTTAGCAACATCCGCATCGTTATTATTAGTAGCCAATTCTTGTCTTAGCTGTTCTACCTTATCTAAATATTCTTCGGTATCGCGATTGGGTACAATCCCCTTAACCACATCGTATTGAGTAACAAACTCAGAAACATTTTCGGGTAATAAATCTAACTCTATTCCTTGATAATTAATATATGCAGACTTAATCCCCCCTACTGTCACTTCACCAGACAGCCAAAAATCTCGCAACGGAACATAGCTAAGATCGAAAGCCACGATAATTAAATTAATTACCGCTACCAAAGCCATAAACTTCTCAAACCAAAGATTAGGGCGATATTTTTTCACTTTTATGGAAGATCTGCTGACAATAGTCATTCAACATTCAACATTCAACATTTAACATTTAACATTTAACATCTGATAAATGATAACTGTCTACTGTTCGTCGTTCAAAACCCCTCTCAGGAAGATATCGGAGATTCCTTCTGCCATTTCTTGCATGGCTTGGGGCGATGCGTCGGGATTCATAATAGTTTCTTCCGAAAAACCCGCGATCGCAAAAATTCCTAGAAAGACTTTGGCTACTATTTTGGGATTCATCTGACGATAAATGCCCTTGGACATGGCAGTTTCAAAAAAAGCTTCTGCCACATCCGTCATCTTGTTAATTACTTCAGTTTGAATACTATCTCTTAGTTCGGGATGATATTGAGCTTCGATAAAGCAAACCCGCATCAAATCCCCATTTTTACGCATATTAATCATCCGACGACGCATTACCTGAGACACTGCTTTGTAGCTGCCCATTTCGCTCAACTCTGTTAGCAGATCGGTCAGTATATCAACCCATCCTGCGGTAGCAACTTCTACTAAAATGGCTTTTTTATTAGCAAAATGGCGAAATAAAGTCCCCTCCGCTACCCCTGCTGATTTTGCTAAATCTTTGGTAGTTGTACCGCCGTAACCTTTGCGTGCAAATAGTTTCAATGCTGCCTGTAAGATTTTGGTGCGCGTGTTTTCTTCGGTGTGAGGAGTTTGACGCATCTCTCTCCAGGCTTGCTGAGAAAAAACTTGCATGGGTTTCGATAATTATTTGAATAGTATAGTGGGATTTATGATATAGCAATATTGGTCTGGCGATCTAACATTTGACCAAAGATGAAACATTTTGAATTCTTGTTTGTTTGTTTTTTATTCCCAAGAGTAAAATGTAATCGCCATAATATATATAAGTGGCTTAATTGAGATTTTGGGGATATTTGATGGGATTTAGCAAGTTTAAAGGATTATTGATTTGGCTTCGCCATAAATACTTATGGCAAAAGTTATGGTGGATAACTTCGATCGCAGTAGTCTGTGTTTTGGTTAATTTTTCTACTCTAATTGCCCAAGCAGCACCCCTGAAAAATACATCTAAATCTTCGATTCAGCCTTATTTAGACCGAGTGAAGGAACAAATTACTGAATTTACCCTAAACAATGGTTTAAAGTTTATTGTTTTGGAAAATCACGAAGCACCATTAATTTCTTTTGTCACTTATGCCAATGTCGGTGGTGTAGACGAACCTGACGGTCAAACTGGAGTAGCTCATTTTTTGGAACATTTGGCATTTAAAGGTACAAAACGAATCGGCACTACTAACTATCGTGCAGAAGCGAAAGTGTTAAGTAAGTTGGATCGTTTGTTTGCTGACTTGCAACAGGCTCAAGCGTCGGGAGATAAAGCCAAGCTGGCGAAACTGTCCGAACAATTTACCGCTACTCAGTCTGCTGCTAGTAAATATGTCGAGCAAAATGAATATGGCAATATTGTTGATACTGCAGGTGGAGTCGGTCTAAATGCTGCTACCTCCGCTGACTACACGAGTTATTTTTATAGTTTTCCCGCTAATAAATTAGAGTTGTGGATGTCTTTGGAGTCGGAAAGATTTCTCGAACCTGTTTTTCGCGAGTTTTATAAGGAGAAGCAGGTAATTCTCGAAGAAAGACGTTTGCGTACTGATAATTCTCCCATCGGTAAAATGATTGAAGAGTTTTTGGATACTGCTTACACGACTCATCCTTATAAACGCCCTGTAATTGGCTACCGAGAAGATATCGATAACCTCACGCGAGATAATGTGAGAAAGTTTTTTCAGACTTACTACCCACCCAGTAATTTAACTATTGCGATCGCAGGAGATGTCGATCCCGATCGGGTGCAACAATTAGCCAATACTTATTTTGGACGTTTTAAGGCTCAAGCAAAACCTCCTACTGTAGATCGACCCGAACCACCCCAAACTGAAACCAGAGAAGTCTCGGTAGAATTTCCCTCTCAACCCTGGTATCTCGAAGGTTATCATATACCTGCTTTGGCTCATCCCGACTATCCTGTCTATGAGGTTATTTCTCAATTACTTAGCAGCGGTAGAACTTCTCGTTTGTATCAGTCTTTGGTTGAAGAAAAACAGGTGGCTCTTTCTGCTCAAGGTTTTAGTGGTTTTCCTGGAGATAAATATCCCAATTTAATTTTATTTTATGCTCTAACTTCCCCTGGCACTAGCATTGAGGAACTAGCGATCGCTCTGAGGGCAGAAATCGATCGCCTTAAAACCGAACCTATTAAACCCCAAGAATTGGAACAGGTAAAGACTCAACTCAAGGCTAGTCTGCTGCGCACTCTCGACTCTAATATGGGCATGGCACGCATCCTCGCGGAATACGATGCGAAAACTGGGGACTGGCGCAATATTTTTAATGAATTAACTAAATTAGAAGCGATCGTGCCTCAGGATATTCAACGGGTGGCTCAAACTACTTTTACTGCCGAAAATAGAACTATCGGACGATTACTATCTTCTAATTGACTATAGTTTTGATTTATTTATGTAACGAGCTATACGCAAAAATCGGGGAAAATATTAATAAATAATAAACTTTTACGATTGACAGTTTGTAATGTAGCGTACATAAAATCACTATCTATCTAATAGTTAGCTAGAAAAATCGAAAAGTGAACTTTCTTCGTGTTACCATAACCAATTTCTGGCGATTTAAATCTCGATTTAAATCGCTTTTTTTAGTACTAAGACACTATTAGTACAATTAGCCAAAAATACTCGAATTATAGTATAAATAAAACAGTTATTTTGAAATTATGGAGTAGGATCAAAGATGTCTCTGGCGATCGAAAAGATAGACGTATCAGGATTCACGGGCGATGGTCTAGACATTATTGGCAGTGACGGTTTCGACAGATTGTTTGGTAGTGAAGATAGTGAACTTATTGATGGTGGCGCAGGAAATGACATCATCTTTGGTAACGGTGGTGGCGATCTGATTATCGCTAGTGCGGGCAACGATACTATCAGAGCGGGAGCGGGCGGAGATAGCGTCATTGGTGGTGAGGGAAACGACATCATCTTGGGCGAAATTGGCGATGACGTTATTGAAGCAGGAAGTGGCAACGATACTATTTTTGGCGACTCGGGCGACGACTATATTAATGGTGGTGCGGGCAACGATGCGATCGACGGTGGTGCGGGCAACGATACCATAATTGGTGGTGCGGGCAATGATACCATGATTGGCGGTGCTGGCTCCGATGTTTTTGAATTTAATATTGAAGATTTTGCTGCTGGAGAAGCTGATATTATCGGTGATTTTCGCGTCGGTGAAGACACTCTCATAATAAGAGGTGCAAGTAATAGTGATATTACTATAGACACAGCTAGTAATAGTATCTCTGTTAATGGTGGCACTATTACTTTTGGTGGGGCAAATGTCTCAGATATTGAAATAGAGGGCGATGATGATGGTGATTACGAAATAATCTAAGCTAAAAATTAATCTAAATTAGATTTTTGCTAATAAAAAACTAAGTAAGCGATCTTGAAATTGAGCAAAACGACGACGATGGCCAGATTATTATGTAATTGATAGTTGACGATCGCCCTGAAAAATTAATTAACTAATAAGTAAGAGTCGTATTGACTTCGCATTGCAGTTTGTTAACTTATCTTTAAACATAAATTTGGAATTATTAACAAAAAATGAGTATCAAATGTATATGTTGATACTCATTTTTTTTATTGCGTTTCATATTTTTAATTGGGTAACAAATTTATCAAATTTATTAGCAAAAAGTTAAATTCAATACATATTCAAAAATATTTAATAGACCTGATATTTTTTTTATAGATAACAAAATGCAATGCAATCTCTAACCCCAATATCTTTTATATCTTGCCCTGGAGCAAATTTAATCGATCGATTGCCTTTTATTTAGTACGAAAGATCTAAATAAATTAGTTGGCAAAACATCACAAAGGAAATATAAAAGAGTTGGTAAATTTTTTAGGGAGTATTCTCAGGTAATATGTCTTCAATTATCGATCCAATAGAAATGCCCGAATTTAGTGGTGACGGTTTAGAAATCGTTGGCACAGACGGATTCAATGCCCTTAGTGGAACAGAAGGGGGCGACTTGATAGATGCTATGGGTGGGGGAGATTTGATAGATGCTGGCTCGGGAGCAGATTTGATAGATGCTGGTATGGGTGGAGATTTTATCCAGGCAGGTAAAGGTAACGATACCATTTTTGGTAAAGGAGGCAAAGACATTATATTTGCAGGAAACGGCTCAGATTTAATTTCTTCTGGAGAAGGCAATGATGTCGTATTTGGCGGTACGGGGGCAGATCTCATTCAAACAGGAGATGGAGATGATACTATCTTCGGTGGTGCTGGAGACGACACAATCAACAGCGGAATGGGCAACGATGTAATCTTTGGCGATGGTGGCAAAGATGTCTTTGAATTTGCTGCAGAAGATCTCAAGTCTGACTTTATTACTAGAATAGGTGATTTTGAACCAGGAGAAGATAATTTAATTATTCAAGGTTTGAATAGTGAAGATAATGTATCCTTTAACCCCAATACAGGATATATCTCGGTCAATGGCGAAGCAGTTATTGGCTTAGAAGATTTGGGCAATTCTGCCGATCTTAATATGGATATGAATGAATCGGGAGATTTTGAGATTATGTAAACCTCATAATCTCAAAAGTTGAATTAGCAAATGAAGTAATCTGCATTACTTTTTCTTAATCAAAGATTAGTGTATATTTAATTCAATCAAGAAATCATATTTATATATTACTGAGTATTAGCTATCTTTATATTTACTAATACTCAGTTTTTTTCTAGATAGATTTTGTGGTAATCTTACACAAGTATAAAACTTTAAAATAAATATTCATTTTACAATGTGCTATTTATTGTCCAGATAATAGTATACTTCGATTGAGATAATTAGTAACTATTAATTATAGATAATAAATAAGCTCTAATTTTATAAAAATTATAATTTTCTTGGCATCCAGTCGAATAAAATTGAGGAATCATTGCTAAAAGTTACTCCATAAATGCTGTCCAATCTTACTATTTTCTCAGAAACAAGTAAAAGTTTTAATTCAAAAGATAGAGCCAATATTTGGATAAATTCGATCGCGAACAGTCAAGAAAAATTAATGGGTGTAAAAGTGGCAAGTAGGGAAAAAGCAGAGCAAGAAGTGTGGCGCGGGGCAAAGTCAGAAAAAGAAAATAATCTAGAATTGGCAATTTTTCATTATCGTTATGCGATCGAGTTCGATCCAGAATGTTACCAAGCTCATCGGCTATTGTCTAATGCTTTGAAAAAAAAGATTAAAAAGCAAAGCCAAGAAACAAAAAACTATACATATTCTCGATTGAATTACTTTACTGAAAATAAAAATTGGGCAGATATCGCTACAGAAGTTGAGTATAGACATCTAGAAATAGTAATGAAAGAGCAAAAGAAAGCTATGAATCCTCAAAAATTTACTAAAAATGAAATTGTTAGCAAAAATCCTCAGCAAGAGGCGACAACTTCTCAGCAATCTACTTTAGTAATGGCGCATCTTGCCGATTCAAACATCATGCCAACTAAGACCAATATTGATAATGCAAACAATTCTAATTCTGCTGATTTAGAAACAAGCGATTTGGTAGTTTTGCCCGACTTAGAAACGTCTCCCGCAGGAGATTTAGTTTTGCCAAAAAGTGTATCAGTAGCTCAAATATATATTGCTCAAGCATTGGCGTTTTTTGAAGCCAAACAGTGGAATAAAAGTATTTCAGCTTGTCAGGAAGCCTTAAGAATTTGTCCTAATATGGGTGAAGCTTACAAAGTATGGGGTAACTGCTTACAAAAAAACGGTAATACTGCAGAAGCAATCGGCATTTACGCCAAAGCTTTAGAATTACAGCCCAATATGGCAGAGATATATTGCAATTTAGGCAGTATCTATGCAAAAGGAAAAAAATGGTCTCAGGCGATCGAGCATTATCAAAAATCAATTATTATCGAACCTAATACTGCTGCTGCCTATCGCAATCTGGCTAAGGTATGGGATAAATTGGGAGAATATGATAAATCGGAAGAATGCTTTTTAAAAGCTTTAGAGATTGAACCCGAATTGATACCAGCCAAAAGTCATTTTGAACTGGCACACAATTTAGCCCAAGAAAAAAAATTAGAGCGAGCGATCGCCTGTTACAAACAGTGTATACAGCTAGAGCCGAAATTTCTCAATGCCTATGTCAGACTGGCGCAAATCTTAGAGCAAATAGGTAATAAAGATGAAGCTATATATTTTTATAAAAAATTAGCTCAATTACAGATCCAAAACAGCCAGATCGAAGAAGAATCGAGATCGAGAAGACAAATTCGCAGTTTATTGAGGGGTAAAACTAGTAACCCCAACCCTCCCCAATCAACTGCTCGAAGAGCAGGTAAAGATGCACCAAGCTTGCTTCAACTACCCGCAGCCCAAAAAACTGGACTCCAGAAGCAAACCAATGGAAGTTTGCCAGCGATCGCTTCTTCCTCTCGGCGAGCGAATATCCAAAACCAAATTACCTTATATCGCCAACAGATCGAACAACAGCCAAATTCTCCCTCAGCTTACTTTGAATTAGGCAATATTTATTTGAGAGATCGACAATGGCAAAATGCTATAGCCTGCTATCAACAGGGAATTAAATTAGCTCCCCAAGAAGCTCAATACTATTTTAATTTGGGTAAAGCTTGGTCAGAAGCAGGGGACGAGCATAAAGCAAATCGGGCTTTTTATCGGGGTTTTAGTCTCAAACCAGAACAAATTTCAGCATCAAACCATTTCAAATTAGGTAATAAGTTATTAGAACAGGGACAGGTAAAGCTAGCTATTTCTTGTTATCGCCGAGGGATTTCTCTCCAGCCAGACTCGATCGAAGCCTACTGGCAGCTAGGCAAGATTTTTCAGAGTGCGGGCAAACATCAAACTGCAATTGATTGCTATAAACAGGCATTAAAAATAGATCCCAAACAAGCTTGGAGTTATTTTCTTTTGGGTAAGGCTTTAACTCAAATCAGACAATGGCAACCCGCATTAGAATGCTATCAAAAAGCAGCCCAGTTAGAACCAGACAATGCAGATATCCAGCACAATTTAGGCGAAGCTCTATCTCAAGGGCAACAATGGCTCGATGCCAGCCAGAGCTATCGTAAGGCGATCGCTATTAACCCCGATAACTCTTGGACTCATAACAATTTGGGCAATGCACTTTTGAAACTCGATCGATATTCAGAAGCTGCCGAAAGTTTTCGCCAAGCCATTAAGCTCAAGCCAGATTTTGTTTGGTCTCATTATAATTTGGGCGAAGCTTTAGCTCAGTTGTCAGAGTGGGATCTAGCCCTAGCCTGTTATCAACGCGCTCAAAATTTAGATCCCCAGCTTCCCCAGATTAAAAACAAGATTGGCGCAATTTTATATCAGCGTAGCAAGCGATCGCAACAAGAAGCATTATCTTTTTGTCTGGAGCAATTAGAACAAGAACCCGATAACATCGAGCTATATCATCAAGCACTCTCCTTAGATCGGAAAAATCACCAGCTTTATTTAGGTTTAGGAAAAGCTTTGCTCAAGCAAAAGCAGCTAGATGAAGCAATTTCTATTTTCCAGATGGGTTTAAAACTACAGCCCAAAAATCTAAAGTTGGCATCAGAGTTAAGTGAAGCTATTCTAATCAGAAATCCCGAATTAAACCTAGAGAGCGTTACTCAAAGAATCGAGGGAAAAATAGAACCCGCATCTTCTGATGGTAAAGTAAGCGATTTAAATAAACCTAGGCAGCAATCTTCAATAGATAGATATGCTCTGACTATCCCAGAACATCCATCGCCCCTTGTTTCAGTCATCATTCCCGT
>CAYXWE010000014.1:0-14003 GCA_964468145.1 uncultured Pleurocapsa sp. | reverse complement strand
TTGGTCATTGGTTGTTAGACATATGCGCATAAATTATTCGCTTAGTGGATGCGATCGCGCTGTGACGAAGAACGAAGGACAAAAAACCATAAACTTTGGATTGTCAAAATCATTCATGCAAGAGGTTTATTAGAAGGAATTAGGTTAGCACCGTTTTTGGGATCGAAGAAAAATAGTTTATTTGTCGCGAATTTTAGGTAAATGCGATCGCCTTTGTTGCCTCGCCAAGCTGCATCTGCCAGTAAACTAATACTAAAATTAGATTCGGGTGCAGTGGCTTTAATTAAGGTTTCTCTACCCAAAGGCTCGACTAAATCTACTATCAAAATCAAACAGTCTGTATCTTTTTGCTCTATTTTCGAAATACAAAGGTTAATATGTTCGGGACGAATACCGAGGTGATATTTTTGTCCTTGGCTGGGCTGTAACTGCTGTTGAATATGTAAATTTAAAGAAATAAATTGCTCGTTAAAAATTATTAGCTTTTGGTTGCTGTAGGTTGCGGGGATAATATTCATCGGTGGATTGCCCAAAAACCCCGCCACCATACTATTAGCTGGATTGCTATAGATTTGTTGGGGATTGCCAATCTGTTGAATTCTGCCATCGTGCAATACTACTACCTTATCCGCCAAAGTCATCGCTTCAACTTGGTCGTGGGTAACATAGATGGTGGTGATACCGACTCGCTGATGTAGTTGCTTTAATTCTGCTCTAGTATCGTCCCGTAGTTGAGCGTCTAAATTAGATAAAGGCTCGTCTAATAAAAATACCTGGGGCTTGCGGGCGATCGCCCTACCCAAAGCTACTCGCTGTTGCTGTCCCCCCGATAGTTGTTTGGGCTTGCGTTTCAATAAATGTTCGATGTCCAAAGAGCGAGCCACTTCCCGTACTCTTTCGGCGATCGCGCCATCTTTTTTCCCCCGCATTTTTAAACCAAAAGCCAGGTTTTGCGCCACGCTCATGTGGGGATAGAGAGCATAATTTTGAAATACCATCGCCACATCTCGCTGTCTGGCGGGGATCTTATTCACCAAGCGATCGCCGATATATAGTTTGCCACTAGAAATAGATTCTAATCCCGCGATCGTCCTCAATATAGTAGATTTACCACAGCCCGATGGTCCAACCAACACCCAGAATTGGCCATCGGTAATATCAAAGGTAATATCTTCGATCGCAGTGACATTGCCAAATTGCCGAGTAATTCCTTGCAAACTAACCTGAGCCATAAATAATATTTTTGATTTGACAATCGATCTTGTTGATTTTCTAAAACCGTTGCTACAATAGCTTTATTTTAAAAGAATATACCACTCGATCTATGTCTAGAATTTCTGCTGTATTGAGAGATGGACTTCTCCTCAATAATCGCTACCGAATTGTCAAGCAGATTGGGCAAGGTGGTTTTGGTCGAGCTTATTTAGCTGAAGATGTTCATCGCTATCGTGAATTATGCGTCCTCAAAGAATTTGCGCCCCAAGTAGAAAGCGATCGCGAATTATCGAAAGCCGAAGATTTGTTTGAAAGGGAAGCAGGAATACTTTACAAACTCAAACATCCGCAGATTCCTCGCTTTGAAGCCATGTTACGGACTCGCATTGATGGCAAGCGATCGCTATTTTTAGTACAGGAATATATTGAAGGGGAAAGTTATTGGGAAATCCTCAAACGCCAGGGCAAATTAAAAGAAGCGGAAGTCAGGGAAATGATTTGGGAGTTGCTGCCCGTTTTGGAGTATATCCACGATGCAGATTTAATTCATCGCGATATTTCTCCCGATAATTTAATCCGTCGCCAGAGCGATGGTAAAACGGTTTTAATTGACTTTGGCTGTGTCAAAATAGCTGCCAATGCTGTTTCTAAGTCTACAGGACAGTCGATGACTTTGATTGGCAAAAAAGGTTATTCTCCTGACGAACAATTGCGTCGCGGTCAAGCTTTCCCCTGCAGCGATTTATACTCTTTGGCTGCAACTACCATAGTACTGCTAACGGGCAAACAACCCGACGAACTTTACGATAGCCATCGAGGGGAGTGGGATTGGCAATCTCAGATAAAAGTAAGTTCCAATCTCAACAAAGTACTTAATAAAATGTTGGCATATCGACCCCGCGATCGCTATCCTAGCGCAGCCAAAGTACGCCAGGCTCTAACTAGAGAAGATAGTCCCATTTCAATTGTTAATAGCTTTGTTTCTCGTTTGCGGACGTTGATTGTTGCCCCAGCAGACAATGAAACCTCCGATTTTCCCAGCAACTTTACTTCTAAGCTATACAATACTACTTCGGCGGTAAAAACTAGAGCGACCAATATCTCTCGACGCATCACCCATATTCCTCAAAGAGAAGATTTTAAACGAGTAAAACCCTGGCAATGGGGAATAATTACAGCAGGAGTATTATTAGTACCTGGTTTAATTAGCTTTGCCATTACCAGAATTAGAATCGCCGATTCATTTGCTTTCAATTTCAATCGTCATACTGAAGATTCGACTCTCAATCGAACCGAACAAGATTTACAACAAGAAATTTATCAAAGAGTTCGAGCTTTAGAATTAAATGCAGGAGCTTTTTACAAACAGGTAGATACTGTTTTTCACCAGCAGTATCCCGAACTATCGGGAATACAATTAACCGACAATCCAGAACATCAAGACTATCGTCAAATCTGGTATGAAATTGCTACTGGTTTATTAAACAAGCAAGAAAGAAATAGATAACGTCAATAGAATAAAAAAATAATTAAATCGACAACGAAGTAATAAAAAAGTTAAATATTAAATCAACAATTGCGATCGCTCTTATCTAGTTAAAAATAAAAGCGATCGCTCTACTAATTCAAGTATAAATTTTGGCGATATCTGCCAGAGTATTTACTTTAAAGCCATTACCCACCGCTGCCATTTTCCAGTCTTGGTTGTGGCGATAGACTTCTGCTAAAATCATGGCACTCATCCCTTTGTACTCTGCACCAGAGAGATTATAGCGGGCTAATTCTTCACCGCTGTTACGATTCACCAGTCGGACAAAAGCATTATCTACCATACTAAAGTCTTGTTTGCGATCCTGACATTTGTAGATGTTGATTGCAAATACGAGATAAGAAATATTAGCAGGAATTATCGGTAAATCGATATTAATAACCTCATCGTCTCCTTCTCCAGCACCAGTTAAATTATCTCCTTGATGGGCGATCGCATTAGAGCTATGTATCAGGTTACCAAAATAGATTATATTTTTAACGTCGGTTAGCTTTTTATCTGCATTTAAACAAATTACCGAAGAATCGAGATCGAATTGTTTATTGTTACCAAAAAAACCGCCAGAGTTGGGCGCGACATCCCAACCCAACCCGCACATAATCTGCTTGAGGCTAGGATCTTCTTTGGTTAAGGAAATTCGCTGTCCTTTTTTTAGGTTAATTGCCATCTTGTAATGATTTTGAGAAATGATTTTGAGAATTGGTTGCAAGCCAGAAGTTATTTACTAGTTTAGTCAATTCTGTTACGAGCCATATTGTGACTAATGCGATCGCCATACTCGATAGTTTCCAGAAATTTAGTAAATCTTCTCCCGTAGTAATAATTACTTCCCCTGGTTTATTAATTAGATCCCAGCTATTAAATCTTTCAAATCTACCAATATAGACCCCAATAACACACAGCCCATGAACCATCCCATTAATTAGAATCAAGTATTTTTGGAATACCGTGTTTTTTAGATAATTGTTTAATCTAGTCAGAGAGATAACATAAGCCTGAAACCCCGCAATGATAAATAATATGTATTGAGGAATTAATATAAGAATAATCGACCATAAAGGATAATCTTTTTGGCTCAATTCAATAATATGAATTGAGTCGGTGAGGATATAAGGTGCATTTGGTAAAAAGGCAATAAAAACTAATAATACTAGCCACCAAAATAAATTGCGGGATACCCAAGGACGGAATAAATAATAACTAAGACCAAAGGGAATAACAGCTAAAAATAAATTCCAAATAATGCGATCGCTGCTTTGATTGAATAAATCCCAAGATAGATTCAGCCCATCAATAATTTGACTCATTCTCAGTTACTCTTTTGAAGATTGCGACTCGACAGTTTTATTTTCATCTATCTTTTCTGCTTCTAGTTCGTATCGATAGCAGTCTTCTACACATTCACAGTCGTGAGAGTCTCTAAGCTCGTTTTCTCCATGACCCCCTGATTCTGATTCGCATTCATACAAGGGATACTCTTCTTGACTGGGTATTTCTGTTATTTGATTGTCAATTTCTGGTGGTGCGCTGAAGACATATTCGGTAGCATTTACTCTCACAACGCTAATATTTAATAGGGTGATGGCTATTGTTCCCAAATATTTAAAAGTAGCAAATAATTTATTAATCATAGTTAACTAACTTTTTGGCAACTGTCTTACTAATAAAAATTAAATTTTGGCAATCATTGAATCTGTTTTCCACTCATATTTAAACACAAGTTTTGCTTATGTCTCTATCTTGGTAAGTGTCTTATCTTACTTTTCAGTCTGTTTTATCTATCCGATCCCACTTTGACATTTTGAACTAAATAATTACCATAGTTATTCTCTAAATTTATATACTCCCCATTCTGCGACGCGGTTTACATCATAAAAGTTGCACGCAAGTTTTTATCAGCTACTAAGAAACAAATTGGTAAAAAACTAGATAATTTACTCGTGACATCTTAATAATTAATTAAGAATTCAAATTCCTTTTAGTTGGCGTACTAAATGATTGATTTCTGGTAAAATTAATTGAGTCATAGCCAGTTTGACTGCATTAGAAGATCCTGGCAAGGAAAATAGTAACTTTTGATTTTTAATTCCTGCTACAGCGCGAGACGCGATCGCTCTAGAGCCAATTTCTTGATAGCTGAGATAGCGAAATATTTCCCCAAAACCAGGCAGAGTTTTTTCGACCCAACTACTCACTACATCGTAGGTAGTATCCCTAGGAGCAATTCCCGTCCCACCGTTAAAAATAATTACTTCTAAAGCGGAATTGCGATCGAGCTTTGTCAACCATTGTTCGATCTCTGCAGGTTCGTCTTTGACAATGGTGTAGGCAACTATATTATGACCCGCATCAGTTAATAGTTGCCGAATGAGTTGACCGCTTTTATCGGTTTCTGGGGTACGAGTATCGCTAACGGTAACAATAGCGCAGTTGAGAGTAACTACTTGGGAATCTGGATGGGGAATCATTTATGATTAATTAAGATTTCTGATTGAGTTAACCGACAGAATTTGATTGGTGATGAATAAAACAGAAAGAGAAAAGATGCTAGATGGAGAGTTGTATTTAGCTACAGATAAAGAACTAACCAGAATGCACCTAAAAGCACAAAAGCTATTTTATCAATTCAATTTTTCGCAACTTCAAGATGTAAGTCTGCGAATACAGATTGCTAAACGTTTATTCGGTCAGATTGGCGATAATTTTAAGATTGAGCCTCCTTTTTATTGCGATTATGGTTGTCATATCGTAGCGGGGAATAATTTATACATTAACTATGACTGCACGATCCTCGATTGCAATATGGTTTATTTGGGTAATAATGTTTTAATTGCGCCCAAAGTTCAAATATACACCGCATTTCACCCCAAAGATCCCCAAACAAGGCTGTCTGGAAAAGAATTAGCAGCACCAATTCGCATCGGCGATAATGTTTGGCTGGGAGGAGGTGCGATCGTTTGTCCTGGAGTTACTATCGGCAATAATGTAACTATCGGTGCGGGTAGTGTCGTAACCAAAGATATCCCAGATAATGTCGTGGCGGTTGGCAATCCTTGTCGAGTTATTAAAAATATTTAAATAGCTATAAGATAACCACAAGCGTCGTTTACAAACAAAAATCTTATGACTCATTTTGGCATTATTTGCCCCGCTATGGCTGGTCATCTAAATCCTATGACGACTTTAGGTTACGAACTCCACAGACGAGGACATCGCGTTACAGTATTGGGAATTGAAGATGCTCGCTCGAAAGTTTTAGCAGCAGGATTAGGATTCGAGACACTGGGTAAATCAGATTTCCCCCCAGGATCGACCAAAGACTTGTTTACTGAATTAGGCAAGTTAAGTGGTTCTGAAGCGTTAGAGTATACGATTAATGCGATCGCCAATACCGCCAAGATGTTTCTTCGGGATGCCCCAGAAGCAATTAAAACATTAGGAATAGAAGCTTTGCTGGTAGATCAAGCTGCTCCCGAAGGGGGATCTATCGCCGAACATCTCGACATTCCTTTTGTGAGTATCTGTAATGCCTTGATGTTGAATCGAGAACTAAGTGTCCCTCCTTTTAGTACATTATGGAATTACGATCCGACTCCTGCTGGGCTAGAACGCAACCGTCAAGGTTATGACAAGGTAAATAGTTTCGGTAAATATCTGCGTCAAATTACTAATGATTATCGCCAGCAATGGAACTTACCTACTTACGATAGCTCCAATCAATTCTATTCCCGTTTAGCCCAAATTGCTCAACAGCCCGCAGAGCTAGAATTTCCCCGAAAAGAATTACCGAGTTGTTTTCATTTTATAGGTTCTTGTAGTAACCCAAACAGCAGAAAATCAGTTTCTTTTCCCTACGAAAAGCTAAACGGAAAACCACTTATTTATGCTTCTTTGGGGACTTTACAAAATAGATTGCTATGGATTTTTCAAGCGATCGCGATCGCCTGTGCGCAATTGGACGTTCAGTTAGTTATGGCCCTAGGTGGGGGAGCTAGTCCAGATTCTTTGCCAGAATTGCCTGGAAATGCGATCGTGGTTGGCTATGCACCTCAGTTGGAACTACTGCAAAAAGCTATTCTGACGATAACCCATGCAGGGATGAATACTACTCTAGAATCTTTGAGTAATGGAGTACCAATGGTAGCGATACCGATTACCAACGATCAGCCAGGAGTAGCAGCACGAATTGCTTGGACGGGAACGGGGGAAGTTGTGCCTCTGGCAGAAGTAAGCGCGCAAAAGCTAGAACAAGCTATTACACGAGTCTTGACACAAGATTCTTATAAAAAAAATGCTCTTAGGCTACAAGAAGCAATTGAGCGAGGCGGAGGGGTAAGCAAAGCTGCAGATATCATCGAACGGGCTGTTACTACCAGAAAACCAGTTTTAAATCATAGTAGTTAATTAAGATCGCCCAATAAAATTTGAGATAATTTGGACACTGCTCTTTCAAAAGGCTGAGTATCGTTGGTGACTCTAACTAACACTAATGCGCCTTGAATCGCGATTAGGGCTGACTCGGCGCGCAAGCGGGCTTCTTTTTGACCTATCCCAGTTTCTTCTACTACCTTTGATAGTTCCTCAAGCCATTTTCGGAGAGATTGTTTTAACTGTTGATGAAATAAATTATCGGCTTCGCCCAAAGACATTACTGCCAGCAAGCAAGGGGCTTTGCCACTTTCATAAAATTGAGCTAGCCCCTCTGTCATAGCTAAAATTCGCTCTTTTGGCGATCGCTCGGATTGCAGGGGCGCAAATATCTGCTTGTCAGCCCAATCGCTAACGTATTCTAAAACTGCTACCGCCATTTGTTCTTTGCCACCTGGAAAATGGTGATAGAGACTGGCTTTTTTTAATCCTGTTGCCTCCGATAGTCGGGCTACGGTAGCTCCTTCATAGCCATAGTAACGGAACACAGCAATTAGCTTGGTAATTATTTCTTCTTTTGGCATTAGTTTTTATCAGAAATTAGTTTTATTTTATACCTTTGATTTGACTTTTTACCAAACGTTCGGTAGGCTGAATTCAGTAAACAAAACAAACGTTCGGTAAAAAAAACTAAAGAACGATTGGAGAAAAGTATTATGGCAAATTCGGGTTGGTCGCCTACAGAGTCACCTTTTCATGCTGGAGAACTAGCAATTCAAGCCAGATTAGGGGTTCAAGAGCGCGTAGATCGACAGGGAAGGCGCATGATTCGTGAATATCTGACCCAACAACATCAAAAGTTTTTTGCCCACTTAGCTTACGTTATTGTTGGGACAGTAGATAAACTTGGCAATCCTTGGACTTCGATTTTGACAGGAAAACCTGGATTTTTGACTATTGTTGGCGATCGCACTTTAAAAATTAAACACGAACCCTTACTGGGCGATCCCTTAGAAAATAATCTCGCAGTAGGTGCAGACATTGCCTTACTAGGAATTGAACTAAGTAGTCGTCGGCGCAATCGAGTTAATGGTACTGTATCAGCGATCGCATCTAATAGTTTGGAAATCGCGGTAAAGCAAAGCTTTGGTAATTGTCCCCAATATATTCAAGCCCGTTCCTTTGAATATATCGATCGAGAGCTTGATTTATCCCAGCCGACAGCAGAAATTAGCTCCTTTGGAGAAGTCGAATCTGGTATGGTTGCTAGTGCGGACACCTTTTTTATTACCACGGCTTACCAAGATAAATCTGCGGGAATGAAGAGTGGAGTTGATGTTTCTCATCGTGGGGGGAAACCAGGCTTTGTCCGAATAGACGACTGCCAAACTTTAACTATTCCTGATTTTTCGGGCAACAATCATTTCAATACTTTAGGCAATATAGAGTTAAATCCCGCTGCGGGTTTATTGTTTATTGATTTTGAAAAGGGAGATTTACTATATCTAACTGGAAGAGCTGAAATAATTTGGTCGGGGGTAGAAGTTAATAGCTACAGGGGGGCAGAACAATTAATTCGCTTTCATCTAGATCGAGGATATTTAACAAAAGCCAGTCTCAATTTATGCTGGTCAGATCCAGAATTTTCACCTTTATTAAAACCGACTGGTTCTTGGTAATATCCCAGTCTCCATATCTGCAAACAACCAATAAAAGAAAATAAGAGAAAAAATATGGCAATTACTCAAGGCGCACATCATATAGGGCTTACCGTTCCAGATATAATGGCAACACGTAATTTTTTCATCGATGTATTAGGTTTCAAACAAGTTGGTGAAGTTCCAGACTACCCAGCGATATTTGTTTCAGACGATACCGTCATGCTTACTCTTTGGCAAGCAGTCGATCCTACCAATGCAATTTCATTCGATCGCAAAAACAATATTGGCTTGCATCACTTTGCTTTAAAAGTTGATAGCCTAGAAACTCTCAAATCGATTTATCAAACTGTGTCCGATACTCCAGGAGTAGAGATTGAATTTTCTCCCGAACCCTTGGGCAATACTGATTCGCACCATACTATGTTCTATATTCCTGGCGGTATTCGCATGGAACTAATTTTCTTTGCAGCCTAATAGTTTGGCAAAAAAATAGGGAAAGCTCGTAGTCTACACGATCTTTCCCGCTAAATATCTATATTATTTTTTTATGCTTATTATCTTATGAGCAGATTAATTTTTATCTAATCCTAGTCCGTGTTCTTCAGCATAACTATTCATAAAGCGAACAAAGCGATCGAATTCGGCTTCTGACTTCATAATCAAAACTGCTTCGATCGCTCTGGCTTCGCCATTGACGAATTTACCTTTTACTTCACGGCTGACAATCTCACCCTCATCATCCACAAGATACATTCCTGTAATTTCATCTGAGCTATCTTTGCTCAAAATTTTGGGATCTTCAAAATAGAAAGTAGCCGTACCGCTGTTACCAGTTTTGGAACGAGTAACCTTAATTTGGGGGATAACCTCTTCGGTTACACCTCTAGAAAATTGAATTTCCGCCACACTCTAACTCCTGTATCTTTATAATCTGTTAATAACTTTTAATCATCTCATAAATTACGGGAGTCTTTTATCCTTAATCTAGGAGAAATTAACCAGGAGGCCAACTCATAGAGCGATCGCCTAATATATGTAGATGTAGATGGTCTACAGATTGTCCGCCATCGTCACCATTATTAATTACTACCCGATAACCATTGGTGAGGTTAGCTTGTTGGGCAACTTTTTTGACCGTCATCAGTAGATGTCCCATTAGTTCTGTATCTTCGGGACTAGACTCGGATAAACGAGGAATCGGTTTTTTGGGAATTACCAGAATGTGAGTGGGTGCTTGGGGAGTAATATCTTTAAAAGCTAGTGCCAGATCGTCTTCATAGACAATATCAGCAGGAATCTCGCGACGAATAATTTTGCCAAAAATAGTGTCGGTCATTTCATTTATCATTTATTATTTATCACTTATCATGACATTAACGTATGAACAATCAAAATAAATGGTGGGAAACGGCGGTCATCTATCAAATTTTCCCCCGTACCTTTGCCGATGCTAATGGTGATGGTAATGGAGATCTTCAGGGGATTATTCAGAAATTAGATTATCTCAACGATGGGGAGCTAGAGAGCGAAAAATCATTACATATTGATGCGATATGGCTCTCGCCGATTAATAAATCCCCCATGTACGATAATGGCTATGACGTGAGCGACTATTGCGAAATTGACCCCGTATTTGGCACTATGGGGGACTTTGAAGAATTAATCGATAAAGCTCATCAAAGGAATATCAAAATAATTTTAGATCTAGTAATTAACCATACAAGCGATCGCCATCCTTGGTTTATTGAATCTAGCTCTAGCAAAGACAACCCCAAGCGAGATTGGTATCATTGGCGCGATCCTCGTGAGAACAAAGTCCCAAACAATTGGCTCTCTTATTTTGGCGGATCTGCCTGGACTTATAACGACGATACAAGACAATATTATTATCATACCTTTGCCCAACAGCAGCCCGATCTTAACTGGCGTAACCCTGAAGTACAACAGGCGATTTATGACATGATTCGCTTTTGGTTGGATAAAGGAGTAGATGGCTTTCGTTTAGATGCCTCTAGCGTCTATAGCCAAGACAAAGACTATCGGGACAATCCCCTAAAAACTGGAGCAAAAGACAAAAACGATTTCGACTCTCAGCATCATCTATACGACAAGGATTTACCCGAAAACCATCAGATAATTAAAGAAATACGCGCCATCATCGAACAATATAATGACCGCGTTTTAATTGGCGAAACCTTTATCGATAGCGGACTTTACGAATCAGTTGCTTTTTATGGAGTAAATAACGACGAATTACATTTACCCTTCACCTTTGAATTTCCTTTTAGTCCTTGGTATCCTGGGCATCTACAAAATGAAATTGCTAAAAAAGAATTAATGACCCCCAAAGGTGCATGGGCGGTTTATTTTCTCGATAATCACGATCTTCCCCGACATCTATCTCGTTGGGTAGAATGTAGCCTATGCGATAATCCTGTTGGTATTGCCAAGGCTGCTGCAACAATTTTGATGACTGTAAAAGGTACTCCCGTTTTATATTACGGTCAAGAAATCGGCATGGTAGACCATGAAAACATACCTCCTGCAAAAATGCACGACTGCGTTACTCTCGATCGAGAGGGTGAATCTGCCTCCAGAGATGGCATTAGAACCCCCATGCAGTGGAACGATTCCGTTCGTGCGGGGTTTAGCTTAGGCAAAGATGTCGAACCCTGGTTGCCAATAAACGATAACTACAAACAAATAAATGTAGAGCGACAATTCCAAGATCCCGATTCGATTCTTAATTTTTATAAGTCTCTAATTAAGATTAGAAAAAACAGTCAAGTATTACAACGAGGAAAATGGCGCACTCTAATTCATTACCCCTACGAACATCTTACCTATGTTAGAGAAACCGATACCGAACAAATTCTAGTAGTAATCAATTTCTCCTACGAAAAACCATTGACGATAGATGAAAAACTCGCACCAGGAAAATGGCAAGTACTCCTATCTACCGATCGCGAACCAAATCAAATCATAGATTTACCCCAAACCCTCAAACCTTTTGAAAGCTCAATTTTGCAACGTTGTTAGTTGTTAGTCATTAGTCATTGGTTATTAGTTATTAGTAATGAAACTAACCATCGAAATATTTACCGTCCACAAAAAATTCGCCCTGCAGATCAGTCGGGGGACAACTGCCCAAACCACTAACCTATGGCTGCGAATCCAAGCAGAAAATATCGAAGGCTGGGGGGAAGCCTCGCCATTTTCCATCGACAAAACCCAACCCAAAAACACAGACGACTTATTAACCGCATTCAAACAAGTCATCCCTCAACTAGAACCATTTCATCCCCTACAAAGACAGGAGATCGCTACTAAACTACAAACACAGAAGATTCCTTCTCCCGTACAGGCTGCCATAGATATGGCTCTACACGACTGGCTGGGTAAAAAAGCAGGTTTACCCCTGTGGCAAATCTGGGGACTAAATCGCGATCGCATTATGCCGATTTCCGTAACTATTGGTATTAGTGGCCCTGAAGATGCAGTCAAAAGACTGCGGGCTTGGCAAGATACCCTGGATGTCCGCAGGATCAAACTCAAATTAGGTAGTCCCGCAGGAATTAAAGCCGATCGCGCTATAGTAGAAGCAATTCGCGCAGTAGCACCCACAACCAAATTAATGGTAGATGCTAATGGAGGATGGAGTTTTGACACTGCAGTAGAGATGTCACAATGGTTAGCCAATCAAGATGTAGAATATATCGAGCAACCCTTAGCCGTAGCCGACGATCGCAAGTTAAAAGATTTATCAGCGCGATCGCCTTTACCTATATTTGTCGATGAAAGTTGTTTTAATAGTGCAGATATTCCCAGACTGGCGGGTACTGTGGCAGGAATTAATTTAAAAATTATGAAGACTGGAGGATTATCCGAAGCAATACGGGCGATTCAAATTGCCAAAGCCTGTAAACTGAAGATAATGTTCGGTTGTTATTCAGACAGTAGTTTAGCTAATACCGCCATGGCTCATCTTGCACCCTATGCTGACTATTTAGACCTAGATAGTCATCTCAATCTAACCGACGATCCCTTCTGCGGTGCAACTATCGAAGCGGGACGTTTATTACCCAACTATCGGTCAGGCTTAGGAGTAAAACATTATGCTGACACCTAACGATCGCGTGGCAATTTTGTTAGAAGATGGTATAAAAGGTCATCATGGTAAAACTGGATTAGCTTTTTTGCGCTACAGTCAGTCAAATATAGTTGCGGTAATCGATCGCGCCTGTGAGGGAAAATCTTTAAAGACACTGACAGGGATCGAACGAGATATCCCCATCGTCAGCGATGTTAGCGCAGCTTTGGCACATCAACCCAATGTCTTATTAATTGGTATTGCCCCATCGGGAGGACAACTACCCCCCAATCTAGAGCAAGAAGTAGCCAAAGCGATCGATGCAGGAATTTCTATTATCAACGGGTTACATACCTTACTCAATCCTTTGTATCCCCATTTAAAACCATCCCAATGGATCTGGGATATCCGTCAAGAACCTTCTGGTTTGAGTATCGGCAAAGCCAGAGCGAGAAGCCTCAAGGCTCGAAGAATCCTTACAGTAGGAACGGATATGGCAATTGGGAAGATGTCTGCCAGCTTAGAAATACATCGTGCAGCCATAGAGCAAGGCATCAAAGCCCAGTTTATCGCCACGGGACAGGCAGGAATTGCGATCGCCCGACAAGGGATTGCTTTAGATGCAGTTAGGGTAGACTTTGCAGCAGGAGCAGTAGAAAAGACGGTATTAGAGCTAGGAAAAGATAGGGATCTGATTATTATTGAAGGACAGGGTTCGTTACTCCATCCAGGCTCAACTGCTACCTTACCTTTAATTAGAGGAAGTCAACCCACTGGATTAATTTTAGTTCATCGTGCGGGGGCGAAACATATTCGCGATTTACCTGATATTATGATTCCTCCCCTACCCGAAGTAATCCAACTCTACGAAACCGTTGCTAGTGCGGGGGGGACTTATGGCGATGTAAAAGTAAAAGCGATCGCCCTCAATACCTACGGTATGGATACCCCCGCAGCCAAAGATGCGATCGAGTCTACTGCTCAGGTTACAGGGCTTCCCTGTAGCGATGTAGTGCGCTTTAGAGGCAATACTTTATTACCCGCGATCGCAACGCAATCCTAGCTCGATCGACAACTAAATAACATGAGTTCGGGCAAAGCTCCACTTCCCCCGATTTAT
>CAYXWE010000013.1:0-14286 GCA_964468145.1 uncultured Pleurocapsa sp. | reverse complement strand
GCGCACGTTATAATCGTGTTCTTCAATTTTATAGCGCATCTTCACTTCTTTAACGTCAGCATTGTGCTGTTTCTTTTTCGCTTCTTTCTGCTTCTTGTCCTGCTCGTATTTATATTTCCCATAGTCCATAATCTTGCAGACAGGGGGTTTAGCGGTTTCGCTGACCAAAACCAAATCCAAACCTTTTTCTTGAGCTATAGTGAGGGCTTCTTTGGGGGTAATAATTCCCAATTGTTCCCCTTGTGAATCAATCACGCGGATTTCTGGAAAACGAATTCTTTCGTTAGTTTTGGTTAGATCGCGACTAGGGCTACTGCGTCTTCTATCTCTCACAGGCGTATTTTTTCTTTCCTTTTGTAATTAGTATTATTGTGAACTAAAAAATTTAAGATGATAAAAATATGTATCATCTACCATTTTATCGATCTTGTTATTAATAGAATGTTAAGTTAAATTTATCTTCTGATTCGATCGATAGCATAATCATTAGTTAGTCTAGCAATAGATATACTTTGGGTATCGAAGAAAGACTATGTAAATATTTTTTAAGTAATAATTTGACTGCAAATCAACCTTGGCGCGATCGCATTGGCAATCAACGAGACTGGGTATGGCGGGGCTGGCAAACTCGTTATAGTTTTTTGCGAGCCAAAAATCAGTCAGGCGATCGCTCTTTGCCTCCCATCATATTTATACATGGGTTTGGCGCGAGTATCGAACATTGGCGCAACAATCTACCAGTTATCGCTCAAAATCGTACGGTATATGCTTTAGATTTATTAGGTTTTGGGGCATCGAGAAAAGCAGACACCGATTACAGTGCAGCTTTATGGACAGAGCAACTTCATGACTTCTGGCAAATATTTATTGGTACTCCTGTAATTTTGGTAGGTAACTCTATTGGTTCGTTAGTATGCCTTAATGCCACGGCTACTTACCCAGAAATGGTAGAGGGTTTGGTGATGTTAAGTTTGCCTGATGTATCGGTGCGAGAAGATATATTACCGCTTTGGGTACGTCCTGTTGTAACCACATTAGAAAATTTGGTAGCATCGCCTTTATTAATTAAAAATATTCTCAAATTTGTCAGAAGACCAAAAATCATTCGCAAATGGGCGGGAATAGCTTATCCCAATAAAGCAGCCGTCACCGATGAATTGGTAGAAATATTATCCAATCCTGCTTATGATGAAGGTTCGGGACAAACTTTGTTTAGATTATCTCGTAGTATTAGAAAGGCTAGCTTTGCCAAGTCAGTTAAAGATTTATTGCCCCAGATAACCGTACCTATGTTGCTGATTTGGGGTCTGCAGGATAAAATGATTCCGCCCGATCGAGCAAAAGCGATCGCATCGCTAAATCCTCGTCTGAAACTGATAGAATTGCCCCATGCTGGTCATTGTCCTCACGATGAAGATCCAAAAAGGTTTAATTCCCTGCTATTAGAATGGCTCGACTCTATATAATTTAAGTTATACAGTTTTAATTTAAAGAGTAAAAGCAAGCGATCGCAACTAATAATTATGGCAGGTATTAAAAAAGGATCTTTAGTCCGCGTAGTCCAAGAACAATTTGAAGGTAGTTTGGAATCTAAAGCAAGCGATGCCAAACTTCCCGAATATTTATTAAATAGTAAAGCAGAAATATTGGATATTAATGATGATTATGCTTTGGTGCAGTTTTATGTACCTACTCCCAATGTTTGGTTGCGTTTGGATCAGCTAGAGGAAGCGAAGTAATCGATCCCACGATCGATCCCATTCTTTTTTATTAATGTCATTTACTAGCTAAATAAAAAAGGCGCAAAGTTTAAAAATTAATTTGCGCCTTTACTATTATTCAGTACCGATTGTTACCGTCGAGAACAGTACTAGAGCCAGTTCCCGATTAGGACGAAAGGAGCCCAATAATAAGGATGACGATACTGAGAATCTTCCTCTGCCAAAAGAGCTAATTGAGCCTGTCGCAGAGCTTTAGCTTTACTAACTTGAGTGTCTGCAGCTAAATTTTGATAGAACTTGCCCATTAAATTAGCGGTAGCCTCGTCATTAGCTCCCCAAAGTGTAGCAATAGTGCTGCGCGCTCCTGCTCGTACTGCTACCCCTGCTAAACCGAGAATAGCTTGGCTATCGCCTTCTGCAGTATTACAAGCACTTAAAACTAACAGTTCGATTGGTTGAGAGCGTCTGAGACTGCCTACCTTGAGTAGATTATCAAACTGATTGACGTTAATTAGAGGGTTGCCCTCTTCCGCACCACTAAGAATAAAGGTTTGATCGGAAGTAGAACCAAATTGTCCGTGAGTCGCCAAATGGACTACGGGGAAATCAGACTCTTGTAGTTTTTGCTGCAAGCTAGATTGAGTAAATTCTTGATTGAGCAAAATTTCTGATTCGCCAAAGATATCTTTAATAGTTTTTAGCTCGTCTTCTACCTTGGGAATCGGGGGAAAACGATAGCGGGGAAAGTCTCTGGTGACTCCTGCAGCTAGTACTTTAATTGGCTGTTTTTGTAAAGGTTGGGGGGAAGTCAACTGCAAACCAGAACTTAGAGCAATATCGTAGTCTTTTTGAATTAAATATTCTTGTGCTTTTTGGTCGTAGAGCAAAGACATCGGAATATTACGCAGCGAGCCATCCAAAACAAATACTAAAGTTTTAACGTTGCTGGCTTCTAGCTCTTTTTCTGCGGGTTCGATGAGCCAACTATAAATCTCAGAAGCGAGAGGTAATATATCCTGCTGGAGAGATTCTTCTTGGGTTTTTTGAATTTCTGTAATTTCTGTTGCTGAATCGTCACCACCGCGAGTACTACGAATTGCCTCTGCAAAACCAGGATTGGTTAAAGAGCGTCTGCGTAGTTGCTTGATTGTATTATCGACCTTTTCTTTGGTTAGATTTTGAGTGGCATAGTGGCGTAATGGTTGACCGGGAAGGGTCAAAATTACTTCTAAACGATCTTGCAATAATATAGGATAAATTACTGCTGCTTCGGCATCCACATCATCGATCGCCACGGGATCTTCTGAGACTTGAGAACAGGGATCGCGGAAGAAATTATCCAGCTTGACAATTTGCAAAGATTCTAAAACATCACGAGCCTGTATTAGCTGAGGATCGCTAGGTTCTTCTGCTAAAAGGAGGCTGATATATTCGCGAAAAATTGGTTCTACAGGAGTAGTAGCCAAATCGCTACGCAAAGCTTTAATTGTGGTAAAAGATGCTTCGTAAGCAGTTAAAGCATTATTGCGTTCGCCCTGCACCGCTAAAATTCTGCCTAATTGGGCATTCCAACGATAGGCAATTTCGGGATACTCTGCCGTGGGAGCTAGTTGCAAAGAGCCTTCGGTGAGGCGACGAGCTTCGGGGTATCTTCCTTGTTCTTCATAAAGAAGCCCCAGATAGCCCATAGCTTCTGCTTCTGCAGTAGTGTTATTAATTTTGCGAGCCTGTTTAATAGCGGTGGCTAAAATTGCTCCCGTATCGCGATCGATGCTACCCTGACGAATCAAGCTTTTGCCAAAATTAATTCTGCCATAAATTCCCGCTCGTGTTGCAGGAAAATTGTCTACTGCGGGGCGAATGTTATCAATCCTGGTAGTAATTTGGGGTTGTAGCTGCTGATTTAACTCTTGCTCTAAGCGAGTCGAGCCATCAACAATTTGTTGTAAAAAATCTGAGTCGCCAATTTCTAATAGATCGATATTATTATTCACATTAGCGATCGCATCTTGCCAGAATTCTTGAATATCCAATAGCAAGCTAAGACTGTTTAGCTCTGCTTTGATACCATCTAGGCGATCTGGAGCAGTTAAGCTAGCGCGATCGTAATAATCTAAGGCTGGTTGATAGGGTGCTAGGGCTGCATCCGCAGTACCGCCAGAGTTGGCAATAATGTCTAAGACTACAGTCTGGGCGGGAAACTGGTTTTGTTTCTCCAAGGCGATCGCTCTTTGGGCGTTACCCAAGCTCAATAAGGTAGAGGTTTTTTGATTGGGATCTGGTAAATTTTCTGTAGCAGATAAACCCAATTCCAGAGCTTTAGTGGCAACGCGGGGGTAACCACTAGCCCGTAAATAATCCCCGAAACGCAATAACCCGATTACTTTTTCTGGAGTATCGGGGTATTGAGAAATTCCCGATACATCGGGTAGTAGCTCTCCTTCTGCTTCTTTACTTAAGGGTACGACACCTCCTAACTGTGGCTCGATAACCTGAGCTTGTTCTAGCAGCGTATTACAGTCAGTTTTGTCTCGTAGCTCAAATGCCCCCAAAATGCTGGCACAAGATTGAGGATAAAGACCTAGAGCCTGTTGTGCAGTAGCGGTATTGAGATAACTTTCTCGACGACCATCGCTGTTTCCTGCTGCTTGGTAGGCTTCCGTGGCTTTTTGCCAAGTTTGAATTGCCTTATCTAGCTGTCCTGCTTCGTAGTATTCTTTACCCTGTTGAGCCAATTTTAGAGGGGGTTTTACCGTATCTGACGATACCGCAGGTAGAGCAACTGCAGCAACCATACCAATAGTAACTAGTATTAAAAAGCTGGCAGTGGTTTGACGACCTTTAACAGCAGTATTTAACCGCGGAATGCGGCGGGCGACACGAGCTTCGGATATAAAATCCGAAGACGCGCCCTTGTCAGCCACGAGCCCCGCCGACTTGCTCCCGCGACAGGTTGAGTCAACCTCGCCGTCGGGGGTGCGCTTGTCAAGGCGGGGAATGGCTGACCGACTAAATATTTTTCTTAGCCAGTCTCTAGCATTTGCTAGTAATTTAGATATTGATGTTGGACTCATCATTATATATGCAACCTAATGTATTAGTTTGAGCAAGCTTTTAGTTGAAAATAACAAGATTTAAAAAGGAAAATATTCTAAAGATAAATAAAGTCCTTGTTCTTGCAAAGTTTCATTGCTATCTTCGACATCTACTAGAGGAATACCATAATCAAGGCGGGCGCGGAGGGTGTTGCTAAGATCTAACTGTAGTCCAACCCCAAAAGATGCCACAGTATCTTCATCTTGATTGATGTTGTCTGAATTACTCCAGCTAGTACCAAAATCGACAAAGGGGATAGCAGAAAGACTACTTTGTCGATCGCTCCAACGCAAAACAGGAATTCTGACTTCGGCTGAAGCAAATAAACCGCTGTCACTCAATAAAGCATCTTGACGATAGCCTCTAACGCTTTCTACACCACCCAAGCTAAATCTTTCTAGGGAAACAAGATCGTCAGTCGAAAGCTGCAAGTCACTGCGTAGTAGTAAATTTATATTAGAGTTAGAAGTTAGCTGTCTCAGCCACTGTACCTCTCCCCGAAAAGCCACAAACTTACCGTCTGCGTCACCCTCATTAACAGTGGCATCAAAAATATCGACCCCCGCACTGAGTTGCGATCGCGCAGCCAAGACATCTTTGCGAGTTCTTCTCGTCCAGTCTTGGAAAAAACGAAAGGCAGAAATATTGGTGTCCCCGTTATCGTCTGCACCAGGGGAAAGAGGAAATGGTTCTCCTCCCAAAGTTGTATTGTTAGATTGGCGCGAAAATTCTAACCCTAGGGCAAACTCTTGAGTAGATTGGGAATTTGCCCGCAACAATAAAGGTTGTCGGAAGGTTACTTCAAATTCGTCAGTTTCTGATTCGATATCTAAGTCTTCAAATTCATCTTCAATAATTTCACTATTTACATAGCGATAGCGCAAGCCGACTGTACCATCCATCGCATTTACAGGAATGCTATAACTGCCATCGATATCGTTGCTGCCATCGGTATTTTTATAAACTAAGCTCAAACGATCTGCATAACCCAAAACGTTGTTGTGGTTTAGCTCTATACCCCGTTGAAAACTACCCACACTGGGAGTACGATAGTTATTAACAAATGCCACAGGATCGAAGGCTTGACCTTGATTGACATCCACATCTAATTCCCAGCGATCGCGACTTGCCCCTACCGACAATTCTGCATTAAGACTATCGATCAGAGGATTTAGCTGTAATAGCTGTAGTGCTTCGGCTAATTCGTCGATGTTTAACGGAGTTTTTGCCCCCCGCCTCAAACGAGAACGAACATATCCCTCTCTAAGACGACCTTTAACGCTGACATTGATATCTTCAATACTGCCCTCGATCGCCTTAGCCGTAATTGTCCCTCGGTTAATATTTTGTTCGGGAATAACTACCCCTGAATTGATATAACCATTGTCGGTGTAGAGTTTGGTTAATCTAGTTTCCAATTCCAGTAAATCCGCAAAAGTTATCGGGCGATCTCGATAATCTTTAAAGATGGCTTCTACTTCCCCTGGATCTAATACCGTATTATCTTCTAAATTGAATTGTTCGACTTCAAATTCCATGTTAGATCCGCTAGGGACTCCCTCTGGAATCTGATTTGGCGGTTGTTCTAAAAATTCTTCAATCGGTGGTAAAGGGGTAACATTGGGATTTCTACGGTTGTCAGGTAAAGGAGAGGTAGGAATCTCGTCTACATTAGTTCCCGCAGGTAATTGAGGTGTTTGAGCAATATAAAGTTGCTTAACAGGGCTGCTATGAGTAGGCGTAACTTTGACTGTCATTGATACCAACATCGAAAGTGGTATCACAATTCCTGGTTTGAGCAAATGGCTGGGTTTATCAATATTCATAGGTTATCTGGTATTTAGCAGTCAAAATATTCACTCTTTGGCCGTTACTAGATTTAGCATTTAGCATTTAGCATTTAGCTGTTTAATGTTTAACGGGCATAGTTCTACAGATAATGCAAGAATTAGAGCTGATAATTTTTGCGATTGAAATAGATTTATTTAGATTACTACGTCTGCACTTCATATAAAAATTTTTTACCTTTTTTGTTAAGGAATGAAAAGTACAGTGACCAGTTAATACTTACCTTCAGCCCTGAGCCTTCAGCCCTCAGCCCTCGTTCAACAGTTACCAATTAAAGAATTTTACGTCCGACTAAAATTTCTCTAACTTCTAGCATGGCAGAGTAAGTGGGAATGATATGTAGAGTTTCGCTTACAGGCGTATGTTCTAAAGCAGTATCGATCGCCTGCTGCAGATCTTCTCGAACAATTAGCTTAAAGTTAGTTTGGTTTGATGGACTAGATCGATCGCTATATGCCATTCTCAAAGCCATATCGTAGGTGCGATCGCCACTAATAACTAAATTTCCCCCCAAATCGACCAACTCCTCGGTGTCTACATCCCAAATCCAAGAGACATCCGTACCATCAGGAATGCGATCGTTGAGTACTAATAAAGTGGTAGAAGATTTTCCTGTTTTTTTAATATTGTTAACCGCCCTAATAGTTTCATTCATCCCTACAGGATTTTTCGATAGCATAATCCGCACTTGTTTTTGGTCGATTTTTAATTCCTCAGCCCGTCCAAATGCGGGTTGGAAATTTTTGACCGTACTAAAAATATCCCCCGTTTCTATCCCCATCTCAGTCGCTAACAAACCCGCTGCTAGAGTATTGTATTTGTTATAAACTCCGATCGAGATTTGCGGATATTCTTTGCTATCTAAATTAGTTTGACTCTTAGCAAAACCACAGCTAGGACATTGATAGTCTCCTAAATGAGATAGATAAACACCCTGATAATCTAAAAGATGTCCGCAACTGGGACAGTAAATAGAATCAACTGCATGGGGAATCTCTTTTAAATATAGTTCTGGTTCGTTTAGCCCGAAATACAATACCCTTTGCTTTAATCCTTGTCCCAAACTGGAAAGAGTAGGATCGTCAGCATTTAAAACAATAGTAGTATCGGTTGGTAAAGGAGTAATTGCTTTGCCCCAACGTCGGGCGATAGTATCCACTTCGCCGTAACGATCTAGCTGGTCGCGGAATAAATTTAAAGCCAGAATATATTTAGGCTGACAGTCTTGTAATAGTATGGGTAAAATATTTTCATCTACTTCTAAAATGGCATAGTCTGCGGTAAGTTTACCTGTAAGGTTGGTACTGTTCAATAAGGCAGTAATCAAACCATTGATTAAATTTGCGCCACTAGAATTGTGAACTACAGCAAAACCCCGATCGCTTAAAATCTGCTTGAGCAATAAAGAAGTAGTAGTTTTGCCGTTTGTCCCTACAACTAAGATTACCCCGTTGCTTACCTGCTCGAATAATAAAGGCAACATGCGGGGATGTAAAAAGCGGGAGATCGCTCCTGGTAGTACAGAAGCAGCACCCAGCGAGAGCGATCGCACTATAGCAGTAACTACCTTTGCCAAACCTACCGCCAAACCCAAACGAACCCGATCTAATAGCTGCACGACAATCTATCTCCTAGCAAAATATATATCTTGATAACCTATTTTGCCTAGATTTTGCAGAATTAATCTTTTTGATTTTTTAGAAATTATTCAAATAATATTCTCCTTGAGGAAACAGATCGGTATTCACCTTTTGGGGTATGCCGTTTTTCGCCTGAGAATTGGGCTGTACCACCGCTGTTTTAACATCTTGGCGTACTCGAACCACATCAATGCCAACCTCATTCGTTAAAAAATCAATCACAAAAGGCAGATCCAATTTAGCCAATAACTTTTCTCGCTCGAATTCAACTGGGCGATCGCTACCAATCAGAATCCAGAGATTTTTATCCTCGCCCAAACCAACGCGAGTAACATAAGGGAAGACGCTCAACATTGTTTCTTGCGTTCCCGCAGCTACATCCCATTCTACAAAAAAACCTCCAGGCTTCAGTTTAGACTCTACTTCGCGGAAAAACTCCTGAGAATAAAGCATTCCTGCCCGCGATCGCCAGGGTTGAATCGCATCTGCTTCAATAATGTCAAACGAGCGATCGCTCAATACTAATTCTCTCCGTCCATCTCCCACCAAAATGTTATAACGGGGATCGGCAAACAAATTCTTTAATGGCTTGCCTGCGGGGGTTTTAGCATATTCCTTTAATACTGGTAATTCTGCACCCAAAAGCTCGACTACAGTAATTTGCTCGGTTGCAGGGTTTGTACCAATACTGTGGGGAGTGCCTCCCGAACCCAAACCAATAATCATGACATCTGTAGGATGGGGATGAAGCAATGCAGGGATGCTGCCTAATAGTCCGTGGATGTGCATATAAGGAAAGTTAGCCTGTACCTGTCCGCTAGCGTACAATAGTCCTCGCCCGTTTTTCTCGGTAATGGCAGCCACGCTAGTAGAATCTTCTGACACAATAAAATAACTATCGGGTTCGATACTTTGTAATGCTGCCCACAAATTGTTGTTGTGGGGGAAAGTAATGATTAAAAGCGCAGCGATCGCCGTTAATAGGCTGGCAAATTTAGCCTTGATAAAATGAGGACGCATCGCTGCCAAAAATCCTAAACCCACACCACAGAGCAATTTAATCGAGCCTGATGTTCCCAACCAATTGAATAATACTAAACCCGTTACCAGGCTTCCCATGACATTACCCAAAATATTCGCCACCAGAATCGAACCTACCCGCTGGGCGATCGCTTTACCATTATTTTGGATCGCTTTTTGTACCACGGGGAAATAAAATCCTAATAGTAAGTTGGGTAAAATCATCATCGCCCCAGGTACTATTAAATATTTAAACCATAGAGCAAAATCGATCTGATCTACATCGATGTAACCAATATCCGAACGCAATTGGGGATATGTCTGCCATACTTTAGCAATTAGCCAGATAGCGATCGCCGAATAAATCGCCACTAATCCTTGAATTAACAAAAATGCTTTTTTAGGATGGCGGATGTAGTCAACTGTTTTCGCCCCCAACAAACTTCCTAAACCATTGCTAATCAAAACAAAGGCTAATAAATGAGCATAGGTATAAGCATTAGACTGCAGAGCAATATCTAAAACCCGAAACCAAATTATTTCCCAAGATATAGCTGCAAAACCCGAAAGGAAAACTAGCAAATACCATTCTTTAATTGACTTTTGCAGAGGTCGATCCCCACTCGATATAACCGAATCTTGCCGACTGTAATTGTGACTATCAAAACCCTGGGAAATAATTAAAGCAGTTAAGCTGATGCAGATACTAAATGTAGCTCCGATATATACTGTTTTGTCATAACCAAAAGTACCGACTATATACCAACCCGATACCAAAGTACCCAATCCCGAACCTAAAGTATTGACTCCATATAGCCAACCGATATGGGAAGCTGCTCGATCTACACCGCGATTAATTGCTTTGGAGAGCAAGGGCAAAGATAAACCCATCAGGGTAGTTGGTATCAAAAGACTGACCAAAACAATTCCCAGCATCACCAAAGGAGATTGAGCCAAGTATTGCAGTCGCAAAAACAACAAATCGTAAAATAAAAACTTACTACTCAGGGCAAAAGTAGCGATGCCAAGATTGCAAAAACCGTAGGCTCTAACGCATTGACGATTGTTAAAGCGATCGCTCAGACGGCTACTGATGAGATTACCCAATCCTAGCCCTAATAAATAAGATGCAATAACCACCGTTACCGAGCGTACATCAGAACCAGAAAATAGTCCTAACATTCTTTGCCAGGCTACTTGATACAGTAGTGCTGTAAAACCCGAAACAAAAAACAGGGTAAATAAAACGGCAATTGCCCCTGGGTTAGTTACAGCGATCGCGCTATTACTTGCTGTTTTTGTTTTTACCATACTAAAGGAATTTCGCTCAATCTTTATTTGTATCAGTAATTTTACTTAAGAGTGACATTTTTCTAAAGACTTATTGAACGAAAGCTAAGTGCTGAGGGTTGAAGGAGCGAAGTGATAATCTATAATCAATAAGTTTCTACTCCCCACTTACTGCTTAACTTTGACTTTTTCAATATATTCTCGCCAGTAAATAATTTTACCGTCATCTTGCAGTTCAAAGATAATAGCGTCTTCGGCTGCCGATGGTTTGCCTGTTTTTTTGTGGCGATCGCTCCAATCCCATTCCACCGCACCTTGATTGCCTTCTTCAATTATTCGTTTGATTGTTACTTTAGTAGCTTCAAATTGCTTAAAATAATCCTCTGCTGCTTTTTGAATTGCTTTTTTTCCTTTAAATGTAAAACCTCCCGCTTTGAACACAGCATCGGGAGCGAAATCAGCTATTAGAGTTGGTGTGTCTTGATTTTCCCACGCAGTAGCCTGTCTTTTTACAATAGCGGTAATCTTTGTTTCAGAATTTACTGGTGTTGACAAAATTATAAAAAATAAGAGGCTAGTAATAAAAATTATAGTTTGGCTTGGCAGTAATTTAATACCAGTTTTCATTAGATCGATTGGTTTACTAATATATATTCGCTATAAAGTAATTTTATAGTAGCTTGTTTCAACACTCTAACTAAGAGCTAATAGCTAAGTGCTAATAGCTATAAACTAGTAAATTTATAACGAAGTCAATTCACATTATTCGTAAATAATAACTTGATTTTTACAACACGATTGCAACTTTTTTTTCAATTGTGATTGAGATCATAGTTTAAATGGGTACTCTATCTATGAATGAATGAAATAAATTCTTCAACCCCAAAATTTAGATATGAGTCAAAAAATAAACCCAGTTAAACTGTTGACAAATCTATCTGCTTCAAAAGCCAACGGCAGGTTGCTGGTGTCGAATAATCGAGTAAATTGGAGTGTTTATTTAGAACAAGGACAAATAAAGTGTGCTGCCAATTCTGTGCAACAGTTTATGGTTTCTTTAGATCAGCATCTTCGTTTTTTAGATTTTCACAATGCTGCTGCTGCTGCTAAGTCTATACCGACATCAAACATGGCATCTGAGGACAGGCAAGTCAACTGGTTAGAAGGAGGAAAGATTATTCCTTCGATTAACTGGTTGGTGCTGAGAGAGTACTTAAATCGCGACCAAGCAGAGCAAATTTGCGCCAGTCTAAGCAAAGAAGCGATTGAAACATTGCTTTGGATTAGAGAAGGAGAATATAAATGGACAAGTAATGCTAATTTACCTCAACACGTTTTGGCTGCTAGAGTTTCATTTAATAATTTAGATTCATTTTCTGTACTCCAACAAATAGAAGCAAGAATTGAAACGTGGCAAAGTCTTGGTTCGCCAATAACCTCTCCTTATCAATGTCTATTTCTTTCAAACTCTCAAAATGTAACTGAATCTTCTTCTACAGTTTTAGCCAAATTAGCCAAATTTTTGAAAGGATTGAGTTTTCGACAGTTGGGTTTGATTCTTAACCAAGATGAATTAAAAATTGCTCAATTATTACATTCATTTATTGCTAGTGGAGAAATCGCCTTGCGTCCACCACAACCACCTTTTCATTTATTACCTAATATTCCTAATATACCAGATGTTACTTCAGCAGAAAGTCAAGCTGATGGCAGTAAGTTTAAAGTTGCCTGTATTGATGATAGTCCCACTATTTTGGATGAGATGCAGCGATTTCTATCTCAAGAAGCCTATGAAATTACTAAAATTGACGATCCCCTCAAAGCAGCTCCCATTTTACTACGTCTTAAACCAGATTTGATTCTGATGGATATTTCCATGCCCAATATTAATGGTTATAAACTCTGTAGCCTCTTTAGAGGCAGTGCTTCTCTCCAACATATACCGATAATTATGGTTTCGGGGAGAACTGGTTTTATTGATAAAACTAGAGCCAAAATGGTAGGAGCAACCGATTACTTAACAAAACCATTTTCTCAATCAGAATTGCTATCTATGGTAGATAAATATTTATCCGAAACCAAAACATATTCCCAACTAAGTCGCGCTACAAATTAGAGCGGTAATAGAGCAAAAATTATCATTTTCAATTGTCATTATAATTTTTTAAAGGTGTAAATCAATGAAAACTGTATTAGTTGTTGACGATCTTCAAGCACAACTAACTTTAATCAAATCTTACTTAGAAGAAGCGGGATTTAATGTAGTAACTGCAGGTAATGGTAGCGAAGCATTAACCAAGGTTACAGCCCCCGTTCCCGATCTAATAATTACCGATTTGGTGATGCCTGAAATGAGCGGTTTAGAATTTTGTCGGAAATTAAAGAAAAATCCTGAAACAGCAGAAATTCCCGTGGTTGCTTGTACCACTAAAGACCGCGATATGGACAAAAAGTGGGCAAAAAAACAAGGTGTGGTGGGTTATTTAGTAAAGCCTTTTAGTAAAGAAGAAATGATTAACACTGTTCTCAGTTCAGTAGCAGGTTAATATCGTGAGGGAATTAACGACTACAGATAGATTAAAAGAATTATTACCTCAGTTATTTAGCGATCGCCAAACTACAGGGGATTATTATTTGAGGTTTCAACTGACAGATAGTATATCTGCTTTAATCGATCTTAAATACGTCCAAGAATCATTAACTATCCAGGGCGATCGCATTACCCCCATCCCCAATTTACCAGAATATGTTGTGGGATTAATGAGTTCGCGAAATCAAGTTTTCTTAGCAATAGACTTAGCTCACATAATTGGTTTTACTCCCGAAACAGTCAACCTAAGACAATATCAAACCATAATTGTTCGAGATACAGAAATCACAAATAACAGTCAAAATGATGAAGTAAACTTATTTGGTTTAACTGTCAAACGTATCGAAGGAATTGCTCGTATCTTGCCCCAAGATTTTAGTGCGGTAGTTGAAGATCTGCCGAGCGCTTTACATTCTTTTGTCAGTAATGCTTTTATTCAATACAGCGATCGCTCCCAGAATTCACCAAAAAGTACCAAAACTTCATTTTTGCTCGACATACCTAAATTAATTGCTATTAAAACTATCCCTAATTCTTAAATTCTATAGTTTGTTCGTAGCTAAAACCAGAATTATTATTATTAAAGCTTTAAACCATGCTCAAAAATCTATCTCAACAACTCAATCTAACTCTTAAAAACCAACACAATATATTAAAAAAAAGCTGGAAGTCAAGTATTTTGATTTTAAGTATGGGTGGTGCGATGCTACCAATAGTCAATTTACCTCCCCACTCCCCCATAACACATCCATTACTATCATCAGAAGTTTTAGCACAACAAAGCCCTGGAACAACGACTCAAGAAACAACAGTTGTAAGGATCGGGGTTTTATCCTACCAGGGAATTGAACGTACCAGAGCTAAATGGCAGCCGACAATGGATTATCTTACTAAAGTAATCCCTGGCTACACTTTTGAGATGATTCCTAGAACTCTTGAAGAAATGCCCGAATTAGCTGAGAACAACGAAGCAGATTTTTTCCTGACTAACCCTGGGATGTATATCAATTTTGAAGCTAGCTATGAAGTTAACCGTATTGCTACCCTGAAAAACCTCCGACTCGGCAAGCCTTACACCCAA
>CAYXWE010000012.1:0-14858 GCA_964468145.1 uncultured Pleurocapsa sp. | reverse complement strand
CTGATTGAAGACAACGTACAGACGCGCTTGGTATTAAACCCCTTAAGCTTATAGCCTATAGCTTAGAGCTTAGAGCTTTTTGATAAAATGACCAATGACCAATAAGCAACGATCTAATAATTCGTAATTCGTAATTCGTAATAACTTACGCTATGCTTCAACGCTCGATGACGAATAACTAATAACCAATAACCAATAACCAATGACCAATAACTCAACTTGGTAATTCGACTGCTTTAAACCAATATTCCAAAAAGGTTTTAACTAATCTATCAAGACGATTAGTATCCATCGGTTTAACTATATAACCGCTAATTCCATGTTGGTAACAAGCATCTATATCTTTGGGGTTAGAAGAGGTAGAAAAAATTACAATGGGAATGGACTGTAGTTCTCGGTCTTTTTTTAGGGCTGCTAATACTTCCCTACCATCCGTACCAGGTAAATTGAGATCGAGAACGATCAAAGAAGGACGAGGAAAAGTAACAGAGTCTTCGTATTCTCCTTCATGATATAAAAAATCTAGGGCTTCCTCGCCATCTTCGCAGCGATGCAGAGAATAGTAGGTTTTGGTTTTGGCGATCGCTCTTTGAAAAGCCACAAAATCTTCATCGCTATCTTCGACAACTAATAGCGGTCGCTCTTGTAATCCATTCATTCTAATAATTGATTGTTAAAATTTATCCCAAAGTAAAGTAAAAAGTACTACCCTCTTTATATATAGATTTTACCCAAATTTCTCCCCCATGTCGTTGGACAATTTTTTTGGCAATAGTTAAACCAGCCCCCGTACCCCCGCCATATTTCTTTTGACCGTGTAATCGTTTGAAGATCCGAAATATAGATTCGATGTGTCTTTCGCGCATACCAATTCCATTATCCTTCACATAAAAAATTGTCTTAGGAGTCGTTCCGTCGGGATATTCTGACATCTTGGCAATGTGTACGGGATCTTGTGGATCTAAATAACCAATTTCAATAGTTTTTTCACTTTTATTATTATATTTGATGCCATTACTGATTAAATTAGTAAACAGTTCGTTAACCTGGGTGCGATCGCATTTAATTGTAGGCAAAGAACGAGGTATTTTGAACTCTACTTTGGTATCTCTAGCACTAGCACTAATTACATCCAATACCCCTGCTACCAAATCATTAATATCTACTAAACGCAACTGTAATTGCGCTCTACCCAAACGAGAATAGTGTAATAAAGAATTAATTAAGTCTTCCATGCGATGGGCTAATAGCATCAGAGTATTGAGTTTATCTATTCCCGATTCATCGAGAATTGCGCTATAGTCTTCGAGCAGAAAGCTAGAATAATTATAAATACCCCGCAGGGGTTCTTTAAGATCGTGAGAAGCGATATAGGCAAAAGAATCTAGTTCTGCATTACTACGGGCTAATTCTTTATTAATCTGGGTTAGTTCGTCTGCCTTTGCCAGCACAATACTGACAATAGAACTGCGTAACTCCGAAGCAGATTCTAGTTCGCAGGATTTCCAAGGCACAGATTTTCCTCTGACAGTTTCTTTCCAGAGTTCAAAAGATGTACGGGGAGACAATAATAAAATTCCCGCTTCATCTCTGCCTACAGGCTGATTGGGATTGCCTGCCCAATTAACAGTTTGAACTACTTCGGGGCGAAACCAAACAATAAAGGTTTTTTGTACTTTGGAAATTAATAAAGCCAGTAGCCCACTAGCAGTTGCTTTATATTGCTTCGCAGGGGGGTATACTTGCCCTAGTGAATTAGTTTCATAAATTCTATTCCCCTCGAATTTAGTTTCCAACCAAGGCAGTAATTCGGTAAGGAAGTCGGAATCGGGTGTATTGCCCAATAGAGTGAGATCGTTTTCTAGAAATAAAGCCACTCCCTCTGCATCGACCAAATCTAGTAAATATTGAGAATTATCGACCAGGCTGCGCTTTAAGTCTTTAGCAGTAGAAATAGTTTCGATAAATTGAGATTGCATCGACTGGAGTTTCATTTTGTAGTCCAAGTCTTGCTTATCTTCCTTTGCTTTTAGCTCAAAAGAGGCAATTTGTCCGATTAACTCACAAGCAGTACGAATTTCATAGGGGATTTTTTTGGGCGCGTTGTGATGGCAAGAGATGAGTCCCCAAAGTTGTTTATCTTTGATTAAGGATATGACTAAAGTAGCTGATACTTCCATATTATTGAGGTACTCAATATGGAAAGGAGAGACACTGCGTAGTTCAGCCAGACTCATATCCAAAAGTTCTTTGGTTAAAGGATTTAATTCTGGAACTATTGCTACTGGTTCGTATGCTACATCGGGAATCAAGCGCAAGGATTTGCGTGCAAACAAACGTCTTGCCTGCTGAGGAATATCTGTGGCAGGATAATGCAAACCCAAGTAGGGCGTTAATCCCTCATCCCTAGCTTCGGCGATGACAACTCCCGCCCCATCAACATCGAAACGATAAACCATCACGCGATCGAATTCTGTTATCTGCTTTACTTCAGTAGCGATCGCATCGCACAATTGGTCTAAATTATCGGTATTCTGTAATTTATTAATGGGATTTTTGACCAGCCTATAAAAGTGAAAAAAATCTTTTGCTGTCTTTTGCGGGCGCGGTTCTAACTCAATAATTACAATTTCTCGATGGCGATGCACGATAGCATTAAAATAAAGAACTGCTTTATCTTGAGCTATCTCGATGGGGATAGGATTAATATTGTCAAAGTTTTCTGCCAGACAATCTTGAATAGCCCTAACCTGTTCTATTCCCAATAAATTTTGCAAAGGCTCGTTCAATAATTCTTCTACCTCCATACCTAACATCGTTTTGGTATTAAGACTCGCCTGCAAAATGTGGTATTCATCAGCCGAAACTGCCAACAATACTCCATGAGGCTGAATCAGGTTGGGAGTATGAATCGGTTCGCGATCGCAATTATTTAGTTCTGAATTCTCTAAAATGGCCTTGAAATTGCTTGTTGATGCTAAAACATCTGGAGATACAGAATTTGTTTTCATAATATGTCCTGAGATACCCTTACCTTTTAAGGTAGGGGAGGTAAAGGACACAAAACAAAATGGCTCGATGCCGTCTTTGTTTTGTAATCTCCCTACGCAGCAAGGTATCTGCTCCTCCACGTGTTGTAAGTTAAAAATTGAATATCTTGCGGTTTAGCAGATTGAGTCAATCGCTTCCCCGTTTCTAAAGAATGCAAACTAATTACTTTTCTATTAGGTTCTTTCTTGGTTGGCTTAACCATCTCGCCACCCACATAAGTTAATCCCCATTTAGGATGACGAACTATCGAACCACGCTTTAATCCAGCCGATATAGTACCTCCATAGCGAGATCTAATATGCCCTCGTGCGTGTTCCAATCTATGCAACTGACGACGATGAAATCTAAGGGGAGTAACAACTAGCAAGTCTTGATTACTTGGCTTAGTTTCTCCTCCTACAGCAGAATAAGCCAGGGTAAAGCTATCTACGCAATGAGCAGAAAATACTTCTGCCATTTTGTTTTTAGATTTCTTTAGCTCTAATTGATTTCTTAATTCTGCTGTTTCGTGACCCTGTAGTAGTTCTACAGGAGCTAGTTTTTCTAATTGAGAGTAAAACCAATCTTTGCCTACCTGAAGAGGTGAAAATGTTTTACCCCATTTACCGCCCCAAGAGGTAGCTTTGATATCTTCTACGACAAAAACTGTAATGGGGTATATTTTGCTTAACCAATTAGCTATGCGTAACTTCCATTGCCACCTAGCTTTGGTACTAGCAGCTAATTTAATTTTGTTAGCTAATCTGTTCGATCTGGGCTGACGATAAGGTGTTTTTCGATAACGTCTAGATCGCCGCATTTCTCGTCTTGTCTTAATGTGCTTCTTTACCCAATCAACAGCTAAGGCATGGATGTTGATGTATTGGTGAGTAGCACTGCTTATCGTATAGCCTTCCATTTTGCTACCTGGATCGATTCCAAGAGCAACATCTTGATAGTTCCTGGCATTTGGTTCTACATTCAATCGAACGCAAAATATCCCACGCTTCCAAAATGGAGTAGCCTTGCCAGATTTAATCCACGCTTCTGCTCTTTTGGGAGTCGTAGGCATTAATGGTATTTGGTTTGAATCTACTACGGGTACTGATTTCTGCACTGCTTTTGCCTATAAGGGCTGATGTTTACTTACCTTCGGCACTGGCTAACACAGTTGGATAGGGACTAGGTAGGCATCTCTATCGTGCTTTGGACTGCCATGTCCAGTTAACTCAGTTGTGGCTTAAACCACTTGCCTAGACACTGTTTTAACTTGCGCGATTCCGATTGGCTTTCAGTCTTGGTCAAGCCCACATCCTTTTAAGGTGTGGGTGTGTGACTGAATATCTATTTTAGTTCAACAAATTAGAGGTAGTTCGATAGTTATACTAACTATGTTATTGGCGGTTCTCAATCTTACTTTTCCCTGAAGTAAGCTAACACATTTTTTGATAGCACCCAAAGTCAGATCGTGGTTAGAAATCAGTTCTATTTGCCCCCGATCTACTAAGGGAGAAAAGGCGATCGCTAAATCTTCGGTAGTAGTTTTAGGGATTAAAGATTTTACCTCAATGATGAAATGTTGAAATGAGCCTTGGGCGAGTTCGATTCTAATTTCACTATCAACAGCAGTGTATTCAATACTTTTACTCAGTAAGTTTATGATAATCCCATCTAATAATAATACATCGCATATTCCAGAATAGTGTTTGGCATAATTTTCAATAATTCTTTGTTGGGGATTGAGATCCTGTCTCCCTTGTTGAACTTTGTCCCGCACAAAAACCGTGTAGTCAACCAAGGATAAATTCAGATTGCCAGACTCCTGTAAATTCCGAACAATATAAGCGTTGTTGACCGTATTTTTGAGTTGAGAAATTTGGCGAGACATTCTCGGTAAATGCCTTGCTGCTGGAATTGGCTCGACTCGATCGACTATTTCGGTTTTAATTTCTGCAATTTGAGTAGCCAAATTGTAGAGGGGATATCGCAGGCGATCGATTAAAATATTGCTCAAATTATCGATCGCATCTTCTTGGGGAATAGTTTCCAATCTGGATATGTGCCAGCGTAGATTGATAATCTCTCCCCTACTATCCCTCATGGCAACAACGTTGCAGTTAACAGGAATTACCTGTTTTTGGCGGGTGACTATCTCCATTTGCCAGCTAGCTTCGGAAATTTCGCCTGTTTTAATTTGATTGAGTTTCGTGTAGTAATTTTGTTTATTTGGTTTGGCTATAAATACAGACAAAGCTTTGCCCCGAAGGTATTTGTCAGCTACTCCCAGCAACTCGCTAGTTTTTTGATTGGCTTCTTGAATCGTGCCATCTTTGGAAGTAATAATGTAACAGTTAGGGGTAGATTTAAACAAATCTAGATAGTATTGCCTTTCTGCTGCGATTTGTTGGCGACTGGCTAGCAACTCATCATTTTGCTGTCTTAGAGTTTCTGAAGCTAACTGCAATTCTTCAATCGAAGCAGATAGTTGGTCTAAACTTTCTTTTAGTAGAGCTTGCTGTTGTTGCGCTCGTGCTTGCTCTTTTTGCTGCAGTTGGGGTTGACTTGTCACTATAGCATTGCTTCGCAACCACAAATCTTCTAGTTTCTCTATAGCTTGCTGAATATGAAGTTCAAATACTTCTGTAGACATAAGAAAAATGCTTACTAGTAAAACTATCAATTAAGTATTAAAAAAATAATAAGATATTAACCAGACAATATAAAGCAGACAACACAGTAATGTAATAAAGTATCCAAATATTAAGCAGACATTAATCTTTATGGTTGTATAACTTGGGCAAGATGTATTGTAAATGATAAATAAATTATCAATACGTAATAAAACAAAAATCTATTGAGTAAAATTTAGCGATCGCCATTGAATGACAACTATAAATGACAATTATAAAATTAGAACCGATAAATTCTACTGTTGAACTTGCCGATAGAGTGGTGGCGATCGCATCTTCTAAAGGAGGAATTAAAGCTTTAGAACAGTTACTAAGCGGGTTTCCTGGCGATTTCGATGGTTCGATAATTGTGATTCAGCATTTATCATCCCTATTTAAAAGCCATCTCGATAGCATTTTAGATCGCGCTACTCCCCTCAATGTAAAACCCGCAACCGAAGGCTCAAAGTTGCTACGGGGTACAGTATATGTTGCACCATCAGACCAACACGTAATCGTCAATCAAGACCGCACTCTTAGTTTATCTCGCGCCCCAAAAGAACATTTTGTCCGTCCTTCAGCAGAATACACTTTTAAGTCTTTAGCCAATGTTTATCAAGATAAAGCGATCGCCGTAGTTTTAACTGGCTACGATGGCGATGGGGAAGAAGGAGTACAAGTTATCAAACGAAAAGGGGGCAAGGTAATTGCCCAAGATCGCCAAACTTCTTTAGTATTTGATATGCCCGAAACGGCAATTAAGACTGGATGCGTCGATTTGGTACTACCTATAAACAAGATAGCTGATAATATCGTAAAGATGGTTATTGGCAATTAAAAATAGACAATTAATGAAGGATCTGCCCGATATTGATTTTGAAAATTTGCTCAACTATCTCAATCATAGTCGTGGTTTAGATTTTACTGGTTATAAGCGCAATACTTTAAAAAGACTAACCTTTAGAAGAATGCAGCGTTTGGGGGTAGAAACTTACAATGAATATCTCGACTATCTACAGGTTCATCCCCAAGAGCATAATAATCTATTTAATTCATTGATGCTCAACGTTACTGCTTTTTTTCGCGATCGCACTGCTTGGGATTGTTTAAACACAGATATTATCCCCCAAATAATCAACAGCAAACAGCCATCAGAACCAATTAGACTGTGGAGTGCGGGTTGTGCTACGGGAGAAGAAGCCTATACCCTAGCAATTTTATTTGCAGAAGCATTGGGCATCGAACAGTTTTGTCAGCGAGTTAAGATTTACGCTACCGATCTTGATGAAGAAGCCATTACTAAAGGTCGTCAGGCTTTATATACAGCCCAGAATATTGAGCCAATTAGTCAGGAATTACAGAATAAATATTTTGAATCAAAGGGAGCAAATTTTTTATTTCTCAATGAATTACGTCGCTGTGTAATTTTTGGCAGGCACGATTTAATCCACGATGCGCCGATTTCTCGATTGGATTTGCTTTGCTGTCGCAACACCCTGATGTACTTCAATGGAGAAACTCAGGCAAAAGTTTTAGACCGTTTTCATTTTGCCATCAGAGAAGATGGTTTTTTGTTTGTAGGGAAAGCGGAAATGCTGTTAACCCAGGCTAGCTTATTCAACTCGATTAACAACAAGTATCGTATTTTCGCTAAGGTAGCAAAGGTAAGCTGGCGAGATCGTCTGATGTTGATGTCCGAAGCTGGCAGTCTGCAAGCAGGTAAGATGTTGACTATTAACTTACGTTTGCGCGATGAAGTCTTTGAAGCTTCGTCCGTCGCTCAAATTGTTCAAGACGAACAGGGCAATATTGTTCTTGCCAATCATTTAGCTCGTTCCGCTTTTGCGCTGGGGGGCAAAGATATTGGCAAACCTCTGTCAGAATTAGAATTATACCGTCATATTCCCCAACTGCCATCGGCAATCGAACAGTCTTGTAACGAACGTTGCTGTAGTGCGATCGACAATGTAGAAATCAAAACTGGGGACAAAGCTACCCGTATTTTTGATATTCAAATTACTCCTTTGGTTGAGGGAGAAAGCAAAATTCTAGGGGTCAATATTGCCTTTATTGATGTGACTCGTTACCAAAATTTGCGTCAAGAGTTGGATCGCTATCGAGAGGAATTGGAAGCAGCCCAAGAAGAGTTGCAGACTTCCCATGAAGAACTAGAAACAACTAACGAAGAACTGCAAAGCACCAACGAAGAACTAGAAACAACTAACGAAGAACTGCAAAGCACCAACCAAGAATTAGAAACAATGAACGAAGAATTGCAGTCTTCTAATGAAGAATTGCAGTCTTCCAATGAAGAATTGAATGTCCGTACCGAAGAACTAAATAACATCTCCGTATTTATGGAGTCGATTCTTACTAGCCTCAAGATGGGTATGACAGTTCTCGATAGTCGTTTGAGTATTCAGCTATGGAACAACCGCATGACCGAATTTTGGGGACTACGAACAGAAGAAGTACGCGATCGCTTTTTCTTCGATCTAGATATTGGTTTGCCCGTAGAACAACTACGGGGCATGATTCGCACTTGTAAATCGGGCGAAAACGATTATCAAGAATTAACCCTCAAAGCGATCGATCGTCGTGGCAAAACTATCGACTGTCGAGTAATCTGTACTCCCCTGAAAACCAAAGAACAACAGCAAGGATTGATTTTATTAATGGAAATTCATTAGATCTATGGGCATGAATGACTTTAACAATTTAAAGTTTATGGTTTTTTGTCCTTTGTTCTTCGCCAACTTGGGCAATTGTATAAGAACCTTAAATGGCAGATCCCCAAGTCTCCTCCTCCCCAAGTCTCCTCCTCCCCAAGTCTCCTAGTCCAAACCATCCCATAATGATGCAATGCCACTGTTTTAAGCCGAACTCAGGTTAGTATTAATAGTGACTACCAGACTTACGATGCTCAACTGCTGTAATTCCCTCATTTTCTAAAACCTCACCGTTTTCTATAACTGCATAAATCAGAGTACGATCTCCTGATGGTAAATGACTTTGAACAGTACATTCAAGGTAAGCCAAAGCTTCTTCAATGATTAAACAGCCGTTATGGGCGGTTTTAGTAGTTACATTATCAAAAGAATCAGTAGTGCGATCGCTAAAGTTTCTTCTGACAGTTCTACCTTCCTTGAGGATATTTAGTACAAATTTATCTCCTATATTACCCAGGGTATCTGTATCTTGTGAAGGGGGTAGGGCAATCATAATCCCAGGAGGATTGAAAGTTGCTTGGGATACCCAATTTGTTAGTACGCCACGATGAATTCGATCGCCACAAGTGGTGACTACACAGATCGAACCGACAATTCTACCTACTGCTTGGGCAGTGCGATCTATCTGAGTTTCGGTTACCGCCTGGCGAGGAGTACGCAGTCTTTTAGCTTTTTTCAGTTTTTGAGTAAATTCCGTTCCTGCTTGGATACATTCTTTTAAAACAGCAGCATCGGGGCTGAAACGGACGCGAATAGGTGCAAAACCGAAGCTATAGTGAGCATCTTTGAGTTTATTTTCTAACATGGCGATCGCTTCTCCACTCCAGCCAAAAGAACCGAATACCCCAGCCAACTTGCTTTTAGCTGCATTAGCCAAGACTATTCCCAATGCAGTTTGAATTTGCGTCGGGGCATGACCGCCCAATGTCGGCGAACCAATAATAAAACCATCACAGGCTTGAATTGCTGCGCTAATCTCTTCTGGTTGAGCTAATTCGCAATTAATCGATTCTACGGTTACTCCCGACTGTACCAAACCATGAGCGATCGCCTTAGCAATACTTGCGGTACTACCATAAGCCGAAGCATAGAGAATAACTACTTTTAACTCTTTACTGGTTTGCGATCGACACCACTGCTGATAATCGTAGCTAAAGCGACTGAGGCTATATTTAACTAATGGGCCATGGGCAGGAGCATAAATTTTACTTTTTAATGGGCTAAATTTGGCAAGAACAGTTTCTAACTGTCTGGTTTGGCTAGCATGGAGACAGTCGAAATAGAAACGTCGATCTGAATCTAATTGCTTCCAATTATTATCAAAAACAGATTCATCGCACAAATGCGCCCCAAAAAACTTATCGGTAAACAAAATTTTGCTTTGAGGATCGTAAATACACAACCCATCTACCCAATGGGGAGTAGTCGCACTGATAAACTGTAGTCGGTGTCCCTGTCCTAAATCTAAAACATCCTTGTCTCTAACTACTCGAACTCGCGATTGCCATTCAGGAAACATCAAAGCACCTTTGAGGGCTTTAACTGCTGGTTTGGAACAAATGATTTTTGCTTGAGGTGCGTATCCTGCCAATATTTGTATGGTTGCCAAGCGATTGGGATTAACGTGCTGTAAAATTATGTAGTCTATTTTATTGCATTCGTGGTTTGATAAGGCTTCTAGATAAATATGGGTAAAAGACTTTCCTGGCGGATCGATTAATGCAGTTTTATCCCCTTGAATTAAATAAGAATTAGAAGTCGTGCCTTTTTGACGGGAATATTCCACTTCAAACTTTAGTCTATCCCAAGTACGCGATCGCAATACTTCGGTATCGATACCAATTTCAGCGATTTGAACGTCTCTTTTTCTGATACCTGTTGATTGAATGGTTGACTGTTCCATGACTTTTTACCTTAATTTCTACCTTATAGAGTTGTTTGTTATTTATCTCAATGACCAATGACCAATGACTAATAACCAATAACCAATGACTAATAACCAATGACTAATAACCAATGACTAATAACTAATAACCAATAACTAATAACCAATGACTAATAACTAATAACCAATAACTAATAACCAATAACCAATGACTAATAACCAATAACCAATAACCAATGACTAATAACCAATGACTAATGACTAATAACCTGTTTGCCATTGACTTTTTTCTGTTGATATCGTTCGGATACTTTGTGTTCGGGATCGACTCCTTCAAAGGTGGGAGGTAGCCAAACTCGGACTACTAATAAAACGGAGAGAACTAATAAAAAAGAACAAGTGGCTAATACCTGAGTCCAAGGAATTTCTAAGATGCCCTTGACAATAATTTCTCTTAATACAGAAACAATCGATACTTCGACTGCTACACCAATAGATACTCGACGTTCTTGTAAATAAATGATTAATAAGCGAAACAATTCCACCAAAATCAGTACAAACAAGATATCAGCCGTAACTCTCGTAAAATTTAGAGGCGGTAGCAACGATACAAACATCTCTCGTAACTGAAGCGTCATAAAACCAAATAAACCAAGACAAAGAGAGATAATAATAAAGTCCTGGATAAATTCCAAAATTTTAATCACTCTACCGTTGTTTAACCATTTGTACCAAGGAGTTGGAGATTTATTTAAAGACTTTTGCATTGCTTATTACTCATTACTTATTACTTATTACTTATTACTTATTACTTATTACTTATTACTCATTACTCATTACTTAATAGTGATTCCCAACCTTACGATGATGAACGGCGGTTAAAACATCTAATTTGGCTACCCTGCCCGCTTGGACGTTACTATAAATAATCCAGTGATCGCTGCATTCGTTTCGGCTTTCTACTTCGCATTCAATGTATGCTAAAGAATCGGCAATAATTGGCGAACCATTACTAGCAGGTACGGTTTTAATCCCTTCAAAGCGATCGGCACCAGGGGAAAAACGTTTTAGGAAGTGTCTAATCAAAGCTTGATAATTGTTTTCTTCCAAGACATTTAAGACAAAGCGATCGCCAATCTGCAAGAAAGATTCCATTGCCCGATCTTTGGCTACTGCGATCGCAACTCCCAAAGGAGTCAAGCTAGCTTGCATCACCCAAGATGCAACCATCGCACTCTTAATATCGTCTTTGGTAGCGGTAATAATATATAAGCCATTGCTAATTCTACCCAAGGCTTTTTGGAGACTACTATCTATACATTTAATTTGTTTGACGCTGCGATCGCGAGTTAACCACTGCCCCAAATCTGTACCAGCTTCATCACAGGTTTGCTCTATCCCTCGATTAAGAGGCTCTTTGACTAAAATTGGCTCGAAGGCTTCAGTAAGTCCAATTTCCTGAAACTGATTGCGTAGGGGATAAATCGGTTCGTCTTCTCCTCCACCTGATTCAAATAAACCAATCGCCTGTTTGCTGTGGGCTGCTGCTAGGATAGTACTGAGGAGAGCATGGGCTTCTTTGTCTGATTGAGCAGGCATACCAATAACTAAACCTGCTGCTTCGGCGACTAATTCTCTAACAAATTGAGGTTCGCTATTATTCCAATCGACTAATTCTACTGCTACTTCGGTTTTCATAATACCTTGGGCGATCGCTCTTGCCAGATCGTCACTATAACCATAGTCTTCTGAGTAAAATAATGCGACGAAAGTTTCAGTTTTGGTTTGTGCCTGACTCCATTGCTGATAGCGATCTACCAATTCTGCACGATGGTATTGTAGTAAAGGGCCATGTCCTGTAGCGATCGTGTTTAGTTCCAGTTTTCCCATGCGTTTGATCGCACCTAAAACCGAACGGGCATTAGGCTTCATTAAACAGTCGTAATAATATTGATAGTCTGCTTCGATCGAGGATAAATCTTCATCAAAGGTAGGCTCGTCGCAATAGTGCATCCCAAAAGCATCGCAAGTATAAAGAATTTGCGTTTTATAATCGTAGGTAAAAATTGTGTCAGGCCAGTGTAAATTAGGAGCAGAGACAAATTCTAATTCATGTCCGTTACCCAAATCCAGGCGATCGCCATTTTTCACAATTTGATGTTTAAATGGCTGATGCACCATCCCTTCTAAAAACTTAATCGCTACCTTTGCCCCAACTACCGTCACCTGGGGTGCTAACTTCAAGATATCTTTGACCAAACCACTATGATCTGGTTCGGTATGACTAACAATCAGATAATCAAGCTGTACTGGATCGATTAAGCCCGTTAATAATTCCAGATAAAGCTGACGAAACTTAGCGTGAGATGTATCGACTAAAGCTAGCTTTTCACCCTCAATGATAAAAGAATTGTAAGTCGTACCGTTTTGTAAGCCAAATTCAATATCAAAGCGATCGCGCTCCCAGTCAAGACAGCGTATAGCTGTAGTTTGGGGAGCAATTTCGACAGTTTGCAGAGTTAGTCTAGTGTTGTTGGTAGTTTGATTGTTTTTAGTTAATGCAACCATGGATCGATCCTCTATATTTTTTATCTAAATTCTGCTTGTGAAAAACGAAACTGAAAATTATTTAGAAAATTAAATTATTTAATTTATTACGAACAGTAGGGTGTAATATCTTCTCCGCAATAATCTGCTAAAAAGCAAAGGGCGCGAAACCGCAATGTAATTAGTTGCTCGTAACAAGGATTTAATTTACACAAAGGAGGAATGCGAAGAACAACTCTACCAAATGCCTTTATTTCTCGTGCGAAGGGACATTGAGCGGGAATTAATTTGACAATCTGCCTTGCTGTTTGTTCTTTTTTTATTTCTATATTCTCCAGCCACTGCTGAAAAAATCCCCAAGGATTGAAAAACTTTTGTTTGCGATTATAAATTGTATTTGTCATTGTTTTTGATTTACTTTACTTCTTGTTTGCTGGCTCAAATATAAGATAACAAAATATTTAGCTGAGTAAAATATAAAAATCTTTTATGACACATTGACAAAATTTATCTTTGTAGCGGGGAAATTAATTCTTTTGTAGTCTGGGCTATTGTTCCGAGGGAATAGGGAATAGGAAGTTAACGGCAGTATATATCCACCTACGGGTTCTCATCATTAAAGGAAAAACTGCGATCGATAAGCTTCAACCAAATCAAAAAGGAGTCTGGCGACTGTATTTATCAACCGATAATATTATTTTGTTAAGTAGCTCGACTTAATTAAATAAAGTAAAGTTGGTAGCAAACCCTGCCCGCACGCCCTTTAGGGCTGAAGAGATTTCAATACCTATATTTATAAGCTATCGCGATCGAGCAAATTAAATCAGAATTATTTAGTAGTTGCGGATCTAGATTCGGACATCGCTTTTTGAAGAACCTCTAAATCGATTTCGCCCCTTCCCAACTGTTCCATAAATTCGGAAACGCTTAAATCAAAATTTTGTTTAATTAACTGACGGCATTTATCCCACCCTTCATCAGTCAAAGAGATACATCGACGCTTTTTTGGTTGCTCGTACCGTAGCTTGTTTCCACCCAGTTTTAAGTTTTTTAAACTATTGGGGTGTTTGCCTGGTTTTACTTTTTTCTCCTGCATTTTTTATGTAGAATAAGGAGGAAAGAAGATTCTACAAGTTTGTAGAATCCCCACAACATGTATAACCATGCTACCAAGAATTAACAAAATCCTCAACTCCGAGCAGCTAGAAGCTGTCTTACAGACATTACTTCAAAACCGTCCCGTAAAAATAATTCGCATCATTGCAGCTACAGGGCGATCGCAAGTAACCTGGATACACATCGAAAATGTCTTAAATCAAAGAAGGATGGCTAGTTTTCTATCTTTTGACGATCTGATTAAAAACTTCTGGGAATGGTTGTTGATGCTAGAAATGTTTGCTTTAGCTGCTTGGGAAATCGAGCGCATTCGAGAATGCGTTTGGAAATTGATTCGTATCGGCGATCGCATTTTCTGCAAAGACAACAATAAGACTGGGGTTGTCGCCTGTAAAGATATTACTGCAGAAAAGACTAAAATTTTGACAATCGATCGGGGGAAAAATATGAGTATAGAAGATCCTGCTTACATTGCAGTAATCTAAAGTCAGAAAATACGATTGCAAAACAGACATTTCTGACTTAATGCGGAAATCTTATTAATTAATTGAAGAAGTAGATCTAGACGAATTCTGGAGTTAATTTACTCGTTCGTAGCGATAGCTTTAGCCATCAAATATTCTCAACCCTTCAGGGTTGATTACGAAGCGATCGCTTTGCGCCATTGAACGATCGCATCTAAAGGATCTCGAATTACTACATATTGAGCGAGTAAAGCTAAATCCAAATCTGACAACAATTTGCTAGTAGATTTTTGCTGATAGCTGCCATTTTCCAGACAATAAATTTTCAACTTATTATTCTGCCAGAACCATACTTCCTCAACCCCTAAACGTCGATATACTTCCAAAGTATCTACACCACCACTTGTATAAACAACCT
>CAYXWE010000011.1:0-15054 GCA_964468145.1 uncultured Pleurocapsa sp. | reverse complement strand
GCTGGTTGACTGACATTATTGCTGGCAGTTATCGTTTTGGGATTTGCGAGTTTAACCGTTTTCTTAATTATTTGGTTGTGGAATCTGATTAACTAGCTATTCCATACATAAACACAATTTTTTTCTGGATGTTTGCCTCTAGATACCAGCCAATCGAAATAATAAGTTTCATGGGGTCGATTCATGATTTTTCTATCGCTATGAATAAAATCATTGCCGATAAAAACGTAATTTACGCCTGTATCTAAAATCTCTGTTTCATCTGGTGCGTAGCGATGTCCCGCATCTATATGCGAAGCGGTATCCTTTAGGACTCCGTCATCTGGTTCGTTTACTTTGAGAGTCATCCAAGATGTAATTACCGTCTCTGGTTGGTATTTTTCAATAGCTGCGGTCGCTTCTATTTTTTCTACTTTTGGTGGTGGATTGGTCGAGGGTTGATTGAGTAGTTCGTGAGTTAACTTTACTTTGGGTATCTGCTCTGAATAGTTATCAGTTCCTTTGATGTTTAAGTGATGGTAGAGATAGTTATTTCCCGCACCAATTTCTATTGTTTTATCGAGATTAAAATTAGTTTGCAGCCAGTCAATTAATTCGATAGTAGGTAGTTGATAGATGGCACGACAAATACACCAAACCCTTAAATCCGTATTATCCAAGCTGTGATAAAACTCGGCAGGAAATAGTTTAATGATTCCCCTGGGGTCTAAGAGGACGCTATCGTATGCTTGGAGGAATTCTTCTACTTCGGGAGGGTAAATCACGATTTGACAGATGTAGCCCATCTTTTAGCTTCACGTCCAGACTCAATTAATGCTGGTGTTCTAATTACTCGTTCCTCTTTTGTATCGAGATTTGTCGCTTTGAGAAAACAATTAGATAGAACGTTTATTCTATCCCCTAATCTGAGAAAAGTATATGAGAAATTACCTTCTTGCCAGCGATCGCTTTTATCTACACTTTCAAGAATATAGCGATCTCGCGCCCGATCCGCTTCGCGGTGCGTTATCTTTACCGATGGGTTCTACTACTTGTTTGAGTTTAGACGGGCTAGAAGTACGATAAGCAAAGAGATTTACTACTTCCAATCTGTCATAGTTCCAGGCTTGAGCAAAGTTAATGCAGCGCGTAATAGTCGGATCGTTAATTTCTGCATCGGCACGGGAAGGATTGAGCATGATGAATGAAACGGTTTTGCTGCTACTATTCCATTCACGCCACAAGAGATAGCGATAATCCCCTTTAATTACTGCTCCACCTCGCATCGCTCTACAAAATTCTCAATGTAAATTTCAATATCAATACAACCATCTTCATAACCCCACCAAGTCCAATCTATTATTTCACCTCGACTATTTTTAGTGACAAATTCCCAATCGGCAGGAGGAATAAATATTTGTTCTATCTGTAAATTATGATATTGATAAAGTGTACTTTCTGAGGACTTACTAATAACTTCAACAGGATAAATATAAACTCTTTTTTTAGCTCCTACCCGACAAGATTTATCTCGTACTAACCATTTAACTAACTCTTCGTCTAATTCACTGTAGGTAAGAGCATTACAATCTATGCTCGTGTCAATCATTGATTGCAGAGTATCGTGGGCTTTTTGTGCTGCTGTAATACTTTCAAATAAGATTGTTACATTACCCATGTTTTATTGAATTAACAGCGATCGCGCTTATGATATGGATAGTCGAGAAGAAAGTAGGTTTATTCGTTCACTATTTAACTTCTAATGGTAAGTTTCAACCAGGAAAAGACCGAGCTAAATTATTTGCCTCCAAAGAAATGGCAGAGATTATGGTCAAAATTCATGGTGGGGTAGTTCGCCAATTACATGAGGGTGAGTAAATAAACAAATGAATAAAACAGAACTAATTGCTCGACTCAAATCCGCATCCAAAGGTCTATTATGGCTCAGTGAGTTGGATTATCCTTTTGAAGTTATCTATTGGGAAAATGTAGATAATATCGAGGAGAAATTGTTAGAAGCTACTAACTCAGTAGGTCATACAATGTTGCAAGTTAAAGAATTAGATAATTTTTTCTCCACAGCTACGGAAGAAGAAGACTGGTTTAACGATGAAGAAATGACGGAATGCAGACGCTATCAGGAGTTAGTTAAGTTATTGAAAACCCATCTCACCGATATCAAAGTCTATCGAGTGGGAGAAGTAGAGGTTAATTGTTACATCTTGGGTCAGACCGAATCTGGAGCGATCGCTGGATTATCGACAATTTCAGTAGAAACATAATCTTATTTATAGACTTTAGCTTCTATTTTCCCTTGTATATTCTTATCTAGAGTGTTGAAGAAGTCATATCCCGTCTTTTTCTCAATATCATCAACGGATACTATATAATCCGTCCAGTCAGTTCGAGCTACTGTATCATTATTAGGAATTCTGACAGCAATAGTTTCTTCTACACTGTTATTATTCAACACCAAAATTACCTTCCAGGTGTGTTTGGGTACTGTTACTTGACCTTTTGCGATCGCCTTATCTTTCCCTTCTCCTCCAGCAACTATATATAATTCCTTACCCCGATCTACTAAATCCCTGCTGTATTCTTCTAATTCTCGCCATATCTCGCGGTTATTGCTTGGAGACTGAGGAATCATATTGGACATGACAAAAGTGGCACTATTATCAGATTTTCTTCTAGTTCTATCTCCTGATGGTGCTAAATGACCGCGATCGTATCCACTTCCCCTGTAATCGTTAGGACGCACTGCATAACAATTGTCTGGTAAATCTGCATCAGGTCTAAAATCATCGGAACGGTCTACACTGCCGAGCCAGGAGCGATTTAATTGCCAACTCACCCAGTTAGCCGTGCCATTGGTGCAGTTATAGGATAGGGCGTATTGGGGTTTTTCTAATAGATAGTTATTTGTATCCTTGGTGCTAGCATTACTAGGATTGCCGTATTTGAGATGGATATTAGATGATGATATTGTTTTGTTTTGAGTAGTAGTTTTCTTTCCTCCTGGTAGTGATTCGCAAGCAGCACCGTTACCGTCGCGGTCTAGTTTGTATCGGTCGTCAGGAAAAGCATCCAATACTTTTTGTGCTTCTTTTTGAGTAGTAAAATCACTACAATTACAATCGGTTTTCGTACAATTAGGTAAGTTGGCTTTTTTTGTTTCGGTAGTAGAACATCCTGTTAGAAACAGGAGCAAAATTAGTTTGACGAGAATAATTCTAATTTTCATATTTTTTGGTGTTTTTGTCGCAATTATAAATATTGAACTCTAAAAAATTGTTTTAATCTCATGCGAACTTAAATATCGTTTAATTTGTATTGAAGTCTTGATATAACTCAAGGCATGGCTTGTAGAGAGTGGGATTGGGGCGGTCTTGCTCCGCAAGCACTGCGTGACCGCTTTATGAGAAGAAATGGATAAATAGGGAAATAATTATGATAGATGACGAACAGAAAACGAACAAATTGTTAGAGAAGCTCAGAGTTGAACTACCCATAAAAGCTTACCCAAAAAAAGAATTTACAAAGATGATGAAGAAATCGGGAGATTTGAGGAATGAAAAGAGAGAGCTAGAGATTGAAAGTGTAATGTATGGCGGGGATGAAGGGGGAATACTCTGTTCAATAAAACCTTGGGAGAGTAGCAAACAAGCATATGTGGTTTCCCTTACTCATTTGAAAATTCCGAGGGAGCATCCATTAGAGAACGATATTCGAGAGTATCAAGAACACAGAACATTAAAAATATTATTGCGGGAAGGAAAAGTAATAAGAGGAGTCAAGAGAAGAAAAAAGAAAGGGTTTGGCAAATAATAGAGCAAGAGCTTCAACCATCTCAACCCCAAGATAGCGATCTCGCGCCCGAGCAGCGAAGCTGTGCGCTATGTTTGAGACATGAACGACTGATTAGAGCTACGCCGTCGAGCAGTTTTTTCATTTATCAGCGTAATGAAGATGCAACTCAAGGTATGGCTCTATGAGTTGAGAATAAGTGTAATCTAAATCGAAAAAATTTCTAAACTTGCAGCTAGTTGAATTAGTTATTAGCTCGAATAACCCTTAATTTCTGCCATCATAAGAAAAATGAGCGTACAAATAGAGTCGGATTTAAAAGAGTTTTTTGACAAATTCGAGAAAAGGTTTGACAAGATTGATGAAAAATTAGAAAACATAGATTCTGACATTACCGAGTTAAAGGTAGGTCAGGAAAAACTATTGGGCAAAATCGATTGTCTCAGACCGCGATCTTGGCGAAGCTGCGATCTCGCGAAGCGAGGCGTTGCACGATCGCGGTCTGAGACAAAAGAATAGGAAATGTAGAATTTGCCAACCGAGGAATATTTATAGCTTTAATTGTCACTATCTTGGGCGGATTTTTGATGTTTGGCTGGATGTTTGTCAAATTTAATAAATAATAGGAAAATGAACGATTTTTCTCAACTAAATTATATTGAGCTAGCTAACTTAAGAATCAATGCCGAGCGCCTTAGAAGCGATCGCGTTGCCAAAAATCTTACAACTTACAGGTTAGAAGAAAAACAAGGAGTGAAAACTATTGTTTGCCTGTGCTGTGGATTGTCGTCGGCAAATATTAACGATGTCGAACAAAAATACTGCGGATTCTGTCATACTTTTCACGCCCTAACAAGGAAGAATTAGATTTAGCAATGGCTAAAGAGTGAAGTAGGCGTATGGCAACGATTAATAAATTAAAGGGTCATATCTACCTCAAAGTATTACTCTGACTGGATCGTAGATTCTTGAATTTCTTGCTATCTCCAAGCTTTAGTAATAATAAGCAAAAGTGGGACACTAGCTCAAAACTCTAATCTTGTTCAAAGCGCGATCGCCCCAATCCCTAAAAAGACATATCCCAAAACCTTTACTCCAAACCAGCTTTTCTTCATCGCAGTGACTTAATATTGTTCTGCTTCTGTTCTAGTCTATGGGGTGGGTAGATTGAAGTGATTTGAGGAAGGCGATCGCTATTATTCCTGCTGTTGCTAGTCCATAGGGAATAATCTTTTTTTTCTCGTCAAATTTAATGAGAGAAGTTAAATTTGTTATGTCAGAATTTCCTAATTAATATTTTAAATAAATTTGGAGTTGAATTAATGCTTAAGCTTAAAGCTCTAAACAGACAACTCATCATTTCTCTTTTGCCAGTGTCACTAATGATTAGTAGCTGCGATCGTGCAGATTTAGATGCTGCTGAAAAGTATGGATTGATGGCGGCTGAATTTCAAGATTCAACCTCAAAACTTGCCAACGATATTTATGATTCTTGCATTAGAAAAATCAAATTTTATCCTATGAATTTTGCTGATTCGCAAACTTTACAAAGAGAAGAGATAGACAAATGCGATACTTTATACAAACCTGTTGCTGTCAAGGCACAAACAGCTAATCAAGTGATAGTGGATTACATGACGGCAGTAGGTCAACTTGCTAGTGACAATACCGTCAATTTCAATGAGAGCTTGGCAAATATAGGAACTGCTCTCAAAAATCTAGCAATACCGACAAAAACTACTCCAGTTACACTGAATCCTACTGAGGTAGATGCAGGAATAAATATTGTCGGATTTTTTCTCAATTTAGCTAAACAAGACTTTCAGCGCGATAATTTGAAAGAAGCAATTCTTTGTACTGATGAACCTGTTCAAACTTATAGTAAAGGTTTAATTTCAGTTTTTCAGGATGGTTACATTGGCGGAATTTTAAAATTGGAACAAGATCGAGTTACTGGATATTATCAAGATTATGCATCATTAATTAATGATGAGTCAGGAAAAGTAGACGATTTTATAACATTAGAAAAAGATTACGCCTCCGCTCTTGATTCAGTTTTAGAAAAGCGAAATGCTGCTCGATCGTATATAACAATTATTAACAAAACTGCTGAAAAACATGGTCAATTAAAAGCAATCTTTACGAAAGACGATCGACCAGTTTCTGAAGAGCAACTTTTAGCTACTTGTCAAAAATATTTTGCTCAAAAAGAAGAACAACCAACCAGTTCAAACTCATTCCAAGACTCTGAAGAAAATGAGCAAATTAGTGATGCTCAAATGAGAAAAATTCGAGCTTTGGCTTTACAATATGCTAGCGATATTGAGCCTCTTCTTAAAGAGGTAAATAAAGCTTTTTAGAAGCTAATTAATTTTCAACAAATATCAAAATTATAATTGAATTAAAAACATGGCAACATCACTCACAAAAGCAGAATTAAAAAAATGTCTGAAAATTCTCTCTGAGGGAATTGAAGAATTACGTAAAGTAAAATCTAAAGCACTTGAAGATAAAAAAATTAATAGAAATCAATTTGCCGAGCTTTTGTATTTTCAGTTGAAGCTTGAAAGTTTAGCAGGTGAAATAACTCTTCTTATCATAGACAAAGAGCTTGAAGAGCTAAATACAGATGTACAAAATAGTCCTGGAGCTAAGATAGTTGCTGCTACAAAAAAGCTAAATGAAGCTAATCAACGGTTAGCAGAATTCGATAAGTTTCTAGATTTGTTAGCAAATTTAGTTAAACTTTACGGAGCAATTGCCAATGCTATCAGAATACCTTCCTTAGCCTCAATTGATAGTATACTTAAAGTAATTGACACATTATGAATAAGATTTAATCACCTAATGCGGTCTGCGAAGCAGATCTCTTCGAGATCGCCCTTCTTAAAACAATTACCTTTCAGTAACCAGTGTTAATTGATTGATTGTGGATAGAAAGCGATCGCTATTATAGTGTTGGCAGAGATAATTACAACTGAAAATATTTGTAAATTATTGATTTTTCTGGTATTTTAATTTCCGCATCTTTAATTTTCTTCAAGCGCACCACAATAAGTGCGAGTCATATTGTGATTATCTCCGATAGTTGCTGTAGGTTTGACGAGCCTATTATTTTCATCAAATCTAAGAGCTTGATGAGTAAAATAAATAGGTACTCCAACGTGTTGATAATCTTTATCAAAAATTCCTCCTGTTACTTTATTAAACATATCTTTGGCTAATTCTAATAGAGGTTTTTGCTCTAAGTTTATACTTGATTTAAACCACACAGGAAAAGGAACTTTAGGTACTATATCTTCACTATTTGCAAATCTAAAAGCTTTAATTTTTTTATTATCACCAGAGGTAAATTGATTAAACTTGTCAGCAAATTCATTATCGCCTACTCTTGGAGAAGCAAAAGTATAAAGGTTAATTAGAGTTCTCAGCTTATCTTTTTCTGCAATGTCCATAGCTGCAATAGTAGCTAATGCACCTCCAAGACTGTGACCAGTTACATATACATCTACATTGGTATCTAAATTTAGACTTGAAAAATATTCACTTATAGTTTTATAGATAGATTTTTGTTCAATATCAAAATCATCTATTTTTTTAAGTAATTTTCTTACCCTACCATCGATACTCCTAAAAATCCTATTTAAAAAAATTTTTTCAATGAATATTCCTGGTCTAAAATTAGTATACATTTTATTGAATCCTAAACTTATTTTTCCATAACCTTCAATACCTTGAGGATTTTTATTACCATTAGGATTATCTTCTTCTGTTTTTAAAAATTCTACTTGTTTAAATTGAGCGTTACTAAACCACTCTGTTGGTTCTCTAGTTCCTCTAAAAACGATAAAAATAATTTTTCTATCTCCTTCTTTTCTTTCAGCAATGAAGCCAAATCTATCAATATCTACATCCAAATTTATTGGACAATAAGATACATATTCGTAAGTTTTAATAATTTTGTATTTATAGTAATCATTGTCAGAAAATTGATTTGCTACATTTTCATCCGACGATTCTTTTTCGTTAAGAAGAGTGTATTCTTCCAAAGTAGTTTTATTGATTTTTTTTTCAGTATAAATCCAACTATTCTTAGATTTTATCCCTTTTAATTTCCTATCTTCTTCTAAAGTAAATTCTTTACATCCTTCTTTGTTGTTAAACCAGTCATTAAAACATTGATAGTCCGTACCAGCAATACGAATTAAATTAGCTAATTCCCAAGCTCTTTCAGGCTCAAGATCGGGATATTGATTTAATTTGATAGGTCGTTCGGGTCTAGATATATTAGATTCACCACGAACACTTGTAATTTGTATTTTTATCATTTATTTCTTTTAACTCACACTCAAAATTAATTGGAAAAACTATTATCCTTATAATATAGCGATCGCGTAAATTTAAGATTAAAATATTTGTAAAATTAATTTTGCTTTTCTAAAAGGTTGATAATTGGCTGATTTTGATTTTTTAAAGCTATCGTTAATTGTTCGGATAAAACTTTGACTATCTCATAATTTCCTTTTTCTGATTGTTCACTTATTATTTTAGTTACTTGAGCAATAAGTTCTATCTTTACTTTAAAATTATTATCAATAATCGCCCTATTATTGTTAATAATTAATCCCTGATTTGTCAAATGTTCTAATCTTACTTCAGTTTCTTTATCCAACCATTTAATGTATGCTTGATAATCTTTTTCTATCTGTAATTGCTTTATTTTTGTACTGTCGTCAATTTTTTTCCAATTTATAATTGTTCCAGTAATTACATTAATAAGATTAAATCCAAAAAATGATTGTACTGGATCTAGTTGGGTTAGTATTGATTGAATTTCGCTTTTAGGAAATTGCTCCATTGGAGACATTACTTCAACGGGGACGACATTGCCTACATTTTGCTCTTCCATTTTTATTATCCTATTTTAAAAGATTTATATTGTTCTACCATATGTACAAGCTTACCATTGATTTCTCCATTACTATTAATCACTGGTTCATTCATGATGTCTACAAGTTGAGCAACAATAACTGAAAGAGTTTTCAATTGTTTTGACAATTCTCGCTCGTCGAAATAAAACAATTTTTGCTTGATATTTTGTATCGTATTAATAGCAATCTCATTGAGCTTAATAACTAATTCATAAGCTGTATTAATCATATTTTCTATTCCTAAAATATGAGTTATAGCCATATCTATTTCTGATTTCAGATCATTAATTTTAATTTCATATAATTTAGCTTCTTTTAAAGCTTTTTCTCGATATTTTTGAATTTGAAAGCCTATAGTTCCTACAGCGAAAATTGCACCTACAAATGGAACTGATATAGATGTTAGTAGTGTACTAGCAACAACCCCTATTCCAAATCCTGTACCAATTCCAACAGCACTACCAAAAACAAGTCCTGCTAATGTACCTCCTATAAGGGATAAAGATAGTGAAGATAAGCAAATTGTTGGAATAACAGAATGAATAATCGTTCCATCCATGCCTGTATAAGTTAAAGCCATAAAAACTTTTTCTAAATCTTTTTCTCTTACAATAAGCTGATTGGCATGATTAACAAGACTTTTATATTGTTCGATTTGATTTAACTGTATATCTAATCCTTCTAATATTCTCAATTGCTTATTTTCATAAATTTCTTTTTGATTATAATGTTCGCAAATCTCAACAAAACTATTAATAGTATTTCTAAGGACATCAATTTGAAGCTTGCCATATTTTTTCGCAGTGCTATTAGTCGATATTTCAACTTCTTTAAGATGTTTAACTTTTAGCTCGAAACTATGTTTAGCTTTGTCAATTTTATGAGTAGCTTCTTTACATATCAAGTTATTTAATGCTTTCTCCATTATTTTAAAAATTTTATTATTTTCGTATTTGGTTTTAAAATTTCAAATAGGTTACATTGTCTAGATATTGATACTCATTCCTTTCATAAAATACTCAATAATTATTTTAATTGAATTTAATTCAAAGTGAAACTGTTTATGTGACAATCAGTATCATGGCACACTCTAAGTATTTACAACCTTAATTTCTAGCGTCCCAACTGCATACTGCCTTCTCAAAACAGCGATCGCCCTACTCAAACTACAATACTCAAACTTAACCCTACTCCCCACTAACTGAGCCGTTACCATCTGCTTGGGAAAGAGGGGTATTTAGAGACTTCTGGGAAATCCACAGCTAATTAATCAGAGGTCTTTCTTCATGAGAGAAGACGTAAATTTTGTATTTAGTTTCTGGATTTCTGGTTCTTGGTAGCCATTCTCTGAGCCAGATAATATCGTCTGGTGTAAGATACTGACTTCTATCTAATTCCTCATTCTCAATCATCGATCGCATTGCCCTTTGAGCAACGGCTAGGGAGCGATAATAACTTTTGCCCTCAAGCTCGAAACATACATTAATTAATGCTCTTGGTGGATTGCCAATATCGACTTTTAATCGGTCTTCATGAACGAAAACATGATTTTCGGTAATATCGTTGCACTCAACAAGAATATAAATCCATCCAGGCTCAAATGCTAAGTAGTTTTTTTTACTTTCTTCATCAATCCAATCAGTAAAAAATGCTTCCCGTTCCAAATAAAAATAACTGATAACAGTGTAAGTACGATGCTGCTCGTTAATATTGGTACAAACGATATCATTTCGGTCAAATTTATTAGTTTTCATCGTTTGGGGTTGGATACAATAACCTTCGTTTCCAAATTTCTAATTACATTAGGGGCGCGATCGTTTAAAATAACTCTACCTCAAAGTTAAGGGCGGGGTTGTTCTCCCAGCGATCGCCTATATGAGCGTAAATAGCAGTGGTGCGGGGGTCGGCGTGTCCCAGTAAATCCTGTACTTGCCTTAAATCCGAACCAGTCCTTAGAGCCAGCGTACCTGCGGTATGACGCAGACTGTGTGCGGAGAGGGTTCTACCAGGAGTGTGTTTGAGGTTGGTAGCAGTGAGGTATTTATCGACGATTCTTTGAATGCTGCGACGGGTGAGCCTGTGACCGAAGTTGTTACGAGCTACCGAAATAAAAATGGGAGTTTCGGGGGTAAACTCTTCTCCTGCTTCCTCTCTGGCGTTGAGGTACATTTCCAGTAACTTTACTAAATCGGGAATGAGAGGGACAATTCTAAGACTTCGCTTGCCCTTAACTCGCAACCCGACATTTCTACCCCGTCGAATGATGTCAGAAATGTTGAGGCGGTGCATCTCGATGGTGCGACAGCCTTCCATTGTCATGATTGCTATTAGAGTACGATCTCTCAAAGCGGGAATGGATAGTTTGGTAGGAATGGCATTTAAAAATTGGGGAACTTCGGGCTGTTCGAGATAGGTAATGCTTTCTGCGGGGTCGCGACATTCTCTAGGAGGACTGATACCGAGGGCGGGATTATTTGGTATCATTCCTTTTTCTACTGCTGCTGCGTACAGTCTTCTGACCACGATTAATTTAAAGGCAATGGTAGCGGGTTTGTACTGCTTGACTTCAATTAACCAGCGTCGGTACTGCTTAATATCGTCTTTTGTAGCTTCTATGGGTGCAATGTTAAATTGGTCGCACCATTTAAAGTATTGTTTGGTCTGACAGAGGTAGTTTTTAATGGTGTCATCGCTAGCGTCCCCTGCTGCTACATCTACGTTGAGGAAGTGGGCGAAGCTATCTATGAGGTTATTCTGAGCTATTGCTGAAGTTTGGGAAGTAACTAGCATTATACGACTCAAGCAGAATGTTGATTTAATGGGGTATAGGACGATGAAGGATCGCATAATCGTAATTATACGACTCAATGAGTGTTACCCGTTACCCTATTTGTTACCGTTATTGTTACCGAGAGCGGTAACAACAAAAGCAATGCTACCAGCACTCATAGAAGTTGTTACCAATGCCCTCAAATCTTTGATACCAGATACTAGGGCAAATGCGATCGCTGTACCGATGACGGTAGCTATCCAGTTATGAAGCAAGTTTTTTCTTTCTTGAGTCGCACCTTGGGAGTAGGTTAGTTGGGTAACGATGGTCTGTTGTGGTGCGTTCTCTAGATTTTTCGGTTTACTGGCTTTTTCTATCGGCGGTGGTTTGGCTTGACTTTCAGTTTCTTGTACCCGTTCGTTGTTTAATGTTGTGTTTGAGTCTTTTTCGCTTTCAGCCAGTTCAACATCCCTTTTGGGGAGAGGGTTTGGTCTTGGCTGTGGGCGATTTGGTTGACTTCTGAGAGTGCTTGATTGACTTCTTCTTGGAGTCCTGGGAGGGTGAATTGTTTGGTTTTCTTGTAGTATGCGGTGGCAATGACTTCTCTGGCAGCTAGTAGTTGGGCTTCGCGGTCTACTCGATCTAAGTTAGCTGCTACGGGGTCGTTGTTATTGATGGGTTCTGAGTGAGATTCTACCTGGTTGGTTTCTAACTGATTCTGTTCTGAAACGGCAATGGAGCAATCTTTTTCGAGTTGTTCTTTGAATTCTTTGACGATGGGGGAAATATCGCGAGAAGAACCACCAACGCGATCTATTACTGCTCTAACGGTAACGCTTTTTCCCTCTTCGTGTAATTCTTGACAGGCTTGGATTACTTGCTCTGTTTTATCTAAACTCATAATGGTTACAGTGGTTTCAGTTATCAGCAAACAGTAACCAGTCATCAGTTACGCCCTCAGCATGATTGTTTGGTAACAAAAAGGATGAGCGGTAACAGTGGTAACAACTGGTAACGTACTTAATACCAGGGTAGAAGATTCTTAATTATTTCTTAAACCGTATTTTTACCTAAAATGGGTTGAAGTAAGCGATTTTGAACTTGTGTTGAGTTCAAAGAAGAAGAAAAATTGTTCTAGAAGCCCAACGTTGACGAGACATACAGAAACCTCTAAAGTAACAAGCAGTACCAATATAACTACATTAGGTCAAGCAAGATTAATAGTTATGTTTAGTAATTAATTCATATTTACAGTTAATTTATAGTTGATAATCAGATTGTTTCTTTACTTTCTTTGATACTTAAATAAACACTAATTTAAAATGACTCGAAATACGGAAACTCAAGAAAATAACAATTATGTAAATAACGATTACGGAGAGAAATTTGAAGAACATCTCCTCGAACAGTACAAGCTATATATAGAAATGATGGATAAAGTTACGGAAAGAAGAATCCAAACAAATTCCTTTTACATCACTCTACTCTCTAGTTTATTAGCTTTCCTTTCTTTATTAATTAATAAAGAAAACAATCTTTTTTATAATAATTCAAATATTTTGTTGTTATTATTTGCCATTTTGGGTATATCTTTGTGTTATGTATGGCATACCAATATTAATTCATACAAGCAATTAAATTCACTTAAATTCAAAGTCATACATGAAATAGAATCTTATTTACCTTTTCGTTGTTATTACGGAGAATGGGATATTTTAGATAGAAACCAAGACAAAAAAGAAAAATACAAGCGTTTAAACAAGGTCGAAAAACTTGTTCCTTCAATTTTATCAATACCTTATTTTTGTTTATTTATTTATGCTGTTTATAGTTCATTTAAATAAGGATTCATCTATTAAAAAATAGAAGTAAATTAATAATTAATAGTTGAGATGAAACAAATAATTAATTCAGAAGGATTTCGTTTAGTATCATTTGATTCTGGTCAGCCTGGCTTGACTGTTTGTATATCTGGAGGAGTGCATGGAGATGAAACCTGTGGAGTAAAAGCGATAGAAAAGTTAGAAAAAGAATTGTTATCAAAAGAAAAGCTATTAAGCGGACGAGTACTAACTTTAATAGCAAATCAAGAAGCCATTAAGCTCAAAAAACGCTTTGTTGATTTCGATCTTAATAGAGCTTTTGGCAATTCTAGTGCAATTGGACATGAATCGAATTTAGCGAAAAACATAGCATCTCATCTACAGGGAATAGATTATTTACTTGACTTGCACTCGACATCTGCTCCGACAAAGCCATTTTGTGCTGGTATTTTGACAAAAAGGCACATAGAAATTTTTAAGATGATTGGAGTAGAATACTATACTTATGGCTGGGAGATTCACAGAGGGCATTCAATGCTTATAGATGAAGTTAACAGATTAGGTGGAATTGGAGTTATTGTTGAATGTGGGAAAACTGACGATTTAAAAACTGATGAAATAGCGTATAAATCTGTCAAAAATTTACTTCAAAAATTTAAAATATTTCCTATATCAAATTACCAATTTAGTGTTGAAAATCATATTATAATAAAGATCGAACAAATTATCAAAGCACAATCAAATGATTTTACTTTTACACGACATTTTAGTAATTTATATGAAACAAAAGCAGACGAAATAATAGCTTATGATAACAAAAAGTCTATTCATTACAAATATCCATTTTTAATTGTTATGCCAACAGTCGGAAGTTTAAAACTTGGCGCTCAAGCCTTTGGAATTGGGATTAAAAACAACTTTTTAATTTAATCAAAATAAAAGGTTTTATTTTTTGTATACATAATAAAATAATATTGCATTTTTAGCTTTAAGTTTATTTGTTAAGTAAGAGAGACTTTAATGAAAAAAATTTTTATATCTTGGTCGGGAAGTTTAAGTAAACAAATTGCAGAGTATCTTCACAGTGATTTTTTCAAATATGCCAATTTACAGCCTTGGATTTCTTCTCACGATATTACAGCAGGAAACCCTTGGTTTGAAGAAACTTCAGAAGCTCTAAATGATTCTGATTACGGGGTAGTTTGCTTGACCCCTGGGACATCGAAAAAACCGTGGATTAACTTTGAAATTGGTTGGCTCTATGGCAAATTAAGTAACTGCAAAATTATTACTTTTGGAGAGAAAATTGATAATCCTCTTGCCTGTTTGCAAAGGCGGAATGGATTTGAAAAAGAAATTTGGTTTGAATTACTACGAGGTATGATACCAGTAACAACACGTCCTGATGATGAAATTTGGGATAGGGTTCATCGTAAGTTTCCCGAATTAGAAGAACTGTTCAAACTTGCCAATCAATCTCCTTATAAGTATCACTGCGAATTAGATCGAAAATTTTCAAGCATTCACGATGTAATGGATGGTTTGAAAAGAAACAAACACGCTAGAGATAACTTACTATATCAAAAAATTATTATCAAATCTTATTCGGATTTAATTACTTATTCTAATGATTTGCGATCCACTTATTCAATTCCTGCCTCTGAGTATCCTAAATATTTAATACATTTACAAGAAGAAATTACTCCAAAACTGAAGGAAGAGTTTAATTACGAGAACGTAATGG
>CAYXWE010000010.1:5823-16296 GCA_964468145.1 uncultured Pleurocapsa sp. | reverse complement strand
ATTATCAGCACTGACAATAAAGCTATTGTCTAAAGTTCCTGGATCTTGATTGCCAACAACATTTTCGACTACAGCATTAAACTCGATCGCGACATACTCACTATTACCATCGTTATCGGTATTAGTTAGATTACCCAGACTAAAAATCGGATCTTCACCAGATTCAAAAGTAGTATTGGCATCACTACTATCGGAAGCTGCAATATCGAAATCTGGTGTTACTGATGGATCAATACTGGCAGCATCATTATCAGTAATAGTATCCGAAACAAGACCACCATCAGAAATTAAAGCAACTTTGCTCGTTCCATCATCAAGGTAGCGCAAGCCATCGGGTAGCAGATCGGTAATTTGCAGGTTATCGCTATTCCCTTCAGGTATTTGTACCAACAGACGATAGCGAGCAACTTCCCCAATGGTTAAATCATTACCGCTAGTGGATGATTCAGAAGTTTCCACTAGCGATTTAGCTGGATCGAAAGAAGAGGTAACAACTGCTGCAACATCACTATTACTATAGTCATTAGCTGTACCACCAGGATTGACACCATTGCGATCGCCATTATCTGCACCAGAAGTTCCAGGAACTTCTGAACCTGTGGGATTATCATTTGTGCCACTTTCACCAGGTAAGCTAGTGTAGGTTACATTGGCATTATTTTCTAGGGAAAGAGTGGGATTTACATTGGACACTACTTGCGCTGTATAGTTAACCGTAACAGTAGCATCTTGAGGAAGAAGATCCGCAGCCAAAGATATCTGATTATTGGCAATATCGGAACTGTCCACTAGATTAAGACTACCACCAGTACCAGTACCCGTAGTCGAACCATCATTCCAACTAACAGAATCAATACTTTGTAGTTCTAGGAATTCAGGTAAGGTATCGCTCATCACCACATCAAAAGCAGTAGAGACATTACCATTGCTGGCAGGATTGCTAAAGGTGACAGAATAGTTAACAATATCCTGGGCATCGATATTACTGATACTGTCAGTAAAATCTTCACTGGAAAATTCTTTAACTAGCTTATCTACTTCCACTTGAGGCTCAACAACTTTTACTTGAATCTTGTTAGAAGTATCTAAAACCGTACCGTCAGCAATAATTTGGAAGTTGTTACGCAGAATATCCCCTGCATCATTAGTAGTATTGGCAACAGCATTGTTATCTACTAGAGCATTAAACTCAACAACCACAAATTCATCATCAAGATCGCGATCGCTGTTAACAATATCTCCTAACTTGAAGCGAACATCTGTTCCTGTGTTGTAGTTGTCTCTGTTTCTATTAGCATTAGAGGTTATTTGTTCATCTTCGAGATCGACAAAGTCAACCGCATCAGTTGCAGCATCACCTGTATTGCCAGGAGTAGTACCCAAAGTAGAAGAACTTACCCCATCACCATTAGATACAAAAGCGACTGTAGATGTACCATCATTTAAGAAAGTCATACCATCAGGTAAACGATCTCTGAGGACGAAATCAACTGCGCTACCTTCAGGAATACGAGAAACTAAACGATAGCGAACAATTTCCCCAATAGTAGCTTCCCGCGCGCTAGCATTATTACTACCATCTCCTGTTTCTAGAGTGTGGGCTTCGGAGGTGGTAACGATTTCTTTGGTTGCTTCTGGTTGTTCGATTTCTACTGTAGCGTTGTCTTCAATTGAGTTGAAGCTTGCACCACCTTCTTGGTTAGAGTAGCTAATGACTCTGGCTGTATTTTCTAGGGTTGCAGGATTGACATAAGTGCTATCAGAGTTAACCTGCAAGTCATAAGAAACGAGCGCAATATTTCTGCCTGAAGTTTCACTAAAACCATCAATTGCCCCAGCATCGGTTTCGGCTGTTAGGTTATCACCCGTAGCAGGAGTCGCACCAGGATCGATTAATTCAATACCATTCCCAAATAGATCGTTACCAACCCCATCAGGATCGCCCAAACCAGTAAAGGTTAACTCTGCACCCGTACCATCAGTGACATTGAGATTTAAACCCCCCGCCGGAATCTCAAAACCTTCTGGAAGAGCATCTTGAATTTGAGCATCGAATGCACCCTTGCGACTACCGCCAGTGTTTTCGATCGCAATGGCAAAGGTGACAATATCTCCTACCTGTAATTCCCCAGTCAGGTTACTATCAATTGGTGTGGTATCTAAATCGCTAGAAGAAACAACGCGATCGCCAGAGAAACTCGGCGCAGTACCAACCGCAAAGGTGATGTCACTAGGAGTAGGAGGAGTAGGCGCGAACTCAATATTAGCCTTACCACTATTGTGTGCCACTACACCCTTAGTAATATTTAACTCTGGTTCGCGTAGGGTAATTTGCACGATCGCATCGCGAGTTGATACCTCATTAAAGGTATTTTCCTGAGACTCTCGTACTTGGTTGGTTAGTAACAAGTCATCCGCAAAGGGATCGTCTTCTGTGGTGACAGTTACTAGCAAATCGACTACCGAAGCAGCGTTACTTACATCATCAAAATCACCATAGAAATAATTAAGCGTGTTTGCCTCTGGATCTAAATTTAAACTGGGAGTAGGGGCATCTCCAACTTGATGGAAAGTATCTAGAGGGCCATAATGGGTTTGTCCCGCAGCGGGAACGGCTACACCAGTAGGATCGAAAGTAGTACCAAAAGTGCTGCCAGCAAACTCCGTACCAACATCAAAAACTGGTAAGGGAAAATAATCAGTAAGTTGGAACTCTTCAATATCGCTAGTGGGAAGCTGGTAGGTTAAGCGATAGGTAATCGTATCCCCTGGAGTGACTTCAATATCGCTCGTATAACCATCCAGCCCATCATCGGGATTATCATCGGTATCCGCCCCAGGGGCAACAATACCATTGATGGCGTAAATACTTTTAAATAAACTTCCATCGGAGATGCCAATTTCAGCAGCAGTATCATCGTCTTCTCTTTGTCCCGTAGGAGTTAGAGCATCGGGAGTGTCAGGATCGTTAGTGGTATCAGGGTCAAAAACATTTAAGACTCCACCACCAATTAGGGCTTCATTTTGCAAGCGATCGCTTTGATCGACTGAAGCATCGTTAGATAAATAAACATCACTGTATTCGTCTTGAACAATAGTCTGAAAGGTAATTGTTCCCGTGGTTGCCCCAGCAGGTAACGGAGGATTGTTGTTGAGGTTCTCAGGATCTTGGAAACCCCCTTGGGGAACAGCACCACCAATCAGTTGACCGTCCAAACCACTAGCAATCAACTCATCAGATATATCAAACGTTAAGACAGTATCGCCACTACCATCTCGAACATTATCGATATCAGTTTCATCAATAATGAGAGTTTCACCATTATCAGCATCACTAACATCACTAGGAGTGTAGTTACTGAAACTGAAATCTAATTCTCCTGTAGAAGTTCCCCCTTGTTCGCTAATCTCAACAATGGGGGTAAACTCAGTATTGAATCTTTGACCGTCAGAAAAGCGATCGGTGACGATAATATCTTCAAAAGCAAAGTAATCAGATACTTGAAAGTCAAGGGTATAGGTAAGAGTATCTCCAGGAATAAAATCTTGACTATTATCGGCTGCATTAACAACACTTTTTTGGATGGCGATCGACTGTTCTTCTAAAGTATGCTCGGTGACATTATCCCCATCTCCCGCTTCGATATAAACTTCTGGCGTATCGTCTCTGGTATCGTTGGCAAGCCAAATATTATTACCGTCTGTGGCATCGTTATCTCCTAGCTGAGATTGATTGGTATCTAAGATATCATCACCACTATCAGCATTGATAATCACATCCCCTGGTGCATCTAGACGAGGAACATAAAAATCAACGGTGACAACAATATCATTCTCGCCATTGCCCCCTGTTACCGAGTCAAATCTGCGGGTTAAAATCCCTCCAGGGGTAGGATTACCATCGCCATCGACATCATTTTCGGTAATGTTGGTAGAACCAATGGAAGTCAAACCACCGTCATCGGGGGTACTAAGATCGGAAACTACAAAACCCTCATTAACACCACCCGCACCACTATTAGCAACCTCAATCGATGCCACATCAACAAACTGCATCGTATCGGGCAGCAAATCGGTAACATCTAAATTTTCAATGGTTTGTCCTGGGGCAATATCGACCACAAGTTCGTATTGTCGGACATAATTAGGGCCAGTGGCAGTTTCGTCTTCAGGGCCAATATAATTCTTAGTAATCTTAACTAACTCTGGCGCGATCGCCTCATTAGTTTTGCCATTAATATCTTCTAAAATAATTGGGTCAGCACCAGGATTATCTAGAGGATCTTCACCAAACTTATACCCTGTTTGACTAAGAATATTAAGCGGTGTGTCCTGATCTGCTAGATCGCTTACATCAACAGTTACAGTAATATCTGCTGGCGGTTGATCTGGTACAAAGCTACCAAAAGGAAGCTCCATATAAACTACAGTATCTCCTGGTTCAAACCCTGGAGGTGCATCAATGACAACAGTTTCGTTGCCAACGGTTACGCTAGCCTGACCATTCTCATCAAAGGTATAAGACTGCTGAATCAGATCTGCTCCCAAATATTGAGCCGATTTATAAATTAAACCATCATCCGTCTCATCCCCCGCGCCATCAGCACCAGTTGTATCGAGATATAACAGCGTGAAAGGGCCATAACCAGGATTAGTCCCCGTATTATCAAAAGTAACAGTAAACTCGACATCCTGTGCGCCGATAAACACACTATTGGGAGTAGTCACCGTGCTACTAGCAACAGCTAAGACTCCTGTATAGTTTTGTTGTGTTTCGCTAGTAAATGCAAGTTCGCCTTCAACAAATGAGTTTGTTTGATAATCTAGTTGCCAGTTACCACCCAAGTCTGCATTACCAATAGGGGTAGTCGAGGCAGCAATTTCCGCAGCAGTTAAATTGCGTAGGCGATCGATAAATTCTTCGCCCGCATCTCCAGCAGCTACATTACAACCGTAGAGGAAGAGACGGGAAGACTGAGAGAACCAGATTTTTAGATCTTGTTGATAAGTATTTAATGTATCTAGACTGAGTTGGCTATTACCGAGATAGAGGCAACCTGGCGAACCGTGAGCAACAATATGAACAGTAGAGTAAGATTCTTTTTTTAGTGCTTCGGTAATTTGATCGATACCATTGCGATCGCTTTCTAAGATAGTTATTTCAATTTCTGGTATTACACCATTAGCCAGAAGATCGAGGTCTAAAATTTGAGAGTCTATAAAAACGATCTGTTGGTTAACTTGCATAGAGTCAAATCTAGTATTTAGATGTTAGTTAATTAATTGTTGGTAAGCTTGATAAGTAGTAAAAAGCAGTAAATTTTCTTAATCTTTATTGCACTAGATTTATAAGTTAAAAAAAAAAATCTGATTGTTGTAATATTAGATATTAATAGCAATCAGCGATTAAATATGACTGTACAAATAAGTAAGCAATAGTAAGTAAAATACTATCTTTATCCACTTGAATGCAGTTTTCAATTAATAGATTAATCTGAAAGCTTTTAAAAAACATCAGAATAAAAACTGACCTTAAAATACTGAATATCCTCTTGATACACAAGAGAATTAGCTGTGAAATGTATTGCAATTAACCGTCAACAAAAATATGTATTTTAGTTAACATTAAAAATACTTAAAAAATGCTTTGTACGATTTTCGAGATAATGATGGCAACGGTTTATTCGTAATCGTCGAATCAAAGTCGGGTCTATGTATCGCCTTACAAGATTAGTTACTAGGACGCTATTTGGTTTAGTGGTATTCAGGAAATCAAGTGTCATTCCTGTTGACCAACTTAATTCGTAATTCGTAATTAATGGGACTGTATAAATATCGAACTATTCTAAGTTACAGTCAATATAACCTAGTTGGGCTTTGGTAGCGGGTATAGGCTGGTTACTTGCTTTCAAGTTTTCTAAGTGAGAGATCAAAGCTTCAGTCAACTGTTGCTGAACTTCTTCAAGAGTTTTGGCTGTTGCTACACACCCAGGAAAATCGGGACAATAAGCAGCATAGCTATATTTACCTTTTTCAATGACGATAGGATAGCGCATAAATATTAATTAGACTTGACGTTCGTTTGTGATTTCGATGTTGTTGAATATATCGATCTACCTGTATATTTAAAGTTTTCAGGGAAGACCAAAGACCAAAGACCAAAGACCAAAGACCAAAGACCAAAGACCAAAAAACCAAAGACCAAAAAACCAAAGACCAAAAACCAAAGACCAAAAACCAAAGACCAAAAACCAAAGACCAAAGACCAAAGACCAAAGACCAAAGACCAAAAACCAAAGACCAAAAACCAAAGACCAAAGACTAACAACTAACATCCCAGCAATGTTGCAGTAATTCCACCATTTCTTGATGTTTTGCTGTCGATTGCTTAATTGTGTTGTGAACCAGCACCGCGACATCGACATCGCGAATTTCAACCCAGATATTACCGTCGCGGGTACGCCAACAGGGTATGGCTAACTCTTGTAAACGCTGCAAAATTTCTGGTTTGGCGCGCTCCCGAAGATCGACAATTGGCGTGACAATAAAGTTACCAAAGGTCGAGCTACATTCACTGTCTTTTTTACCAATCCTACGTTCGGGATAGATATCCAAACTGGTAAAGAACCACCACCAAAAACTTAAAAAACGCGCTACTAAAGGAATTTTCTTTTGTTCTAACCAATAAACTAATTGGAAAAAACACAAACTATAAAATCCTGGTTTGGGGGATAATCCCTCTAGCCAATTACGCTTGATTCTACCGCGATCGCATTTTTGATATAATTTATCTCGCATTCATCAACGCCCTCGTAACAACTTCGATATTGTTTTGTTTATACCAGAAGCTTTATTTAAGTTTTTGCCGATCGCTCGAATATAGATTGATTTATATTCATTGCATACATACTCAACTATCTTCAACTTATATTTGGCAAAGACTATATATTTCTGGTGTGGTAAGGGTACTAGTATTTTTTTCCCAGATACTAGTATTCCTAAATAGGGGCATTAGCCTTTGTGTACTCAGTGACGAAAAATAGAAATGCTGCGACTCTAGGGCGATTGAGAACGAACAACCTATAGCGTTTCTTGGACTCATGAGGTACAAATAACACCTGCAGAAAATAGGAAAACTTTGTACCTCAGCAATATGAGAATTGCTATAGCTTTTATTCTTTTTCTTTCTCCTTTAACTTATCGCGATCGACAAATTTAGTAAGTCACCAAAAAAATCAATACTTGTCTCTGTATCTATAAATACTCGCGATCTAACTTATAAATACTCGTTACTGCGTCAATATTTTATATTTCTGCGTTGTCAATCAACCGATTGACTGTTTGAGTACATTTTTAATTAGTATTAATGAATATAAATGTATTCAATTACTTTAAGTCTATTTAAACTCAGTGATATAAGTTGTATTACCGATATCAAATTCTTCGATCGTCAATATTTATTTTTTTAGTCAAGGACGAACGTAGTGTCGAGATGGTGTCAAAATAACGCCATTTGTTTGTAAAAATTGATTGGAATAGATACCTACCAACGCTAATACGAGGTCACTTTAATGCCATGAAAAGATTTAGTTTGAGACTGACTGAGGCAGAATATATGAAGCTAAAATTTTACTGCGAGGAGCTTCATGTATCAATGAATGATGTAATTAGAGAGTTGATTAGAAATTGGCAACCGAAGATAAACAAGCTCGATCGAGAAGCAAAACAAGAAACTAGGCAGGGATAAATATATTGGTTGAAATAAAATATTGCAATTGTTTTACAATAAAAGTAAGTAATAATTGTAATATTTATAGTACTTTTATAGTATGAAGTTATTATAATTAAGTTATTATAATTAATAACTACTCCTCGATTGCAATTATACTTTTTTGAAATAAAATACAAATATAAATAAAAAGTAAAGATTATTAAAAGTTCTAATTTAATAGATCAAATTTTACATTTCTACCCTAAGCAGTTGTGTATATATTAAAAATGTAATAAGTATAAAAAGTGCAAAATTACATTCCACAGCCGATTAATGCAATTTAGATAGAATAAAGAATTTAAAAATAGTTTTGATGTCATGGTTTTTTGACCGCAAAAGGCGGTGACGGAAGCGGAGTATGCTTCGGTCGCATTAAACCTTAAATTCATTTTTTTATTGCAATTCAAATACTCAACTATTGTGCTTTTTGTATGGCTTCTATCGATATAAAATAATCTCCAAACTACAACTATTATGGCTTATACAATTCCCAAAAGCTGCATCCACTGCGGTATTTGTTTGCCTGAATGTCCTCAAAATGCAATTCAAATAGATAATGATAACGAGCATTGGATAGAACCAGGGCTATGCAATAATTGTGCAGATAGAGATTCTAAACCGAGCTGCGTTAGTAGTTGTCCTGATGACTTGCCTTTACCATTACCTAGTAAAAAAGGAAGATATAAAATCGAACCGAGAGTATTAAATACTAGCTATCTTTTTGCTAACGGTCATAATAATCCGATTGCATCTTCAATGGTTATTTGGGAAGCTTGTAATATATTAGCTAAAGGCTCGCTTTTTCCTTGGAAAATTGATGACAGACAAAGAGTTTATCACCAGCGTCTAGTTAAACAAGGAAAAGGAAAGATTGAATTTCACCTAACTAAAGATGCCGACACAGAGCAAATCGTGTGTGCTAAAGATGCAGAGCATACTTTAGAGCAGATGGATATACGGGCAGCTTGTATGCATTTAATCTTTTCCGCATTTGCCACTAGCTTGGAGAAGCCCTGGGAACAAGAATTTGCGATCGATAACAAACAACTTGAGAATTATTTAGGTCTAAACAAGCGCAAAGATTTGAGCAAGGCAGCAAAACTGACTCTGATTAAAAGTTTAGTACAGCAACCATGCAAACTTGTCGCTAATATTGATTGGTTTCGTCAGGGCAAAATTCCAGCATTTTCCGTTACCCAAGATCGTATTTGGCATTTGGTAGCCATTGACAACCACTTTCAAGAAGATGCCCAAGGTTATAAGCACCTTGTCGGTATGACTTTTAGAATTAGACCGGGATTGTGGGCAAAGTATTTTCTGAACAAACAAGGATACAAAAAATACGTAGCTTTTTATCAATATGGCACTTTACCCCAATTTTTGCTGACTACGGTTATGACTATATGGCATCAGCACGAAGGTACAGTCAGAATGATGCTGTGGTTGTTATTTAAAACTAAAATGGGCAGGCAACAGCGTATTACTATTCGCAAGCTGATGTACGTTGCTTATGGAGAAACAAAGGTGCAAGAAGCATCTATACATCGTGAAAAACGAAAGAGACTACTACGTAGATTTGAGAGCGATTTAGAAGTTCTCCACCACTATAAAATCAAGCCAATTTTTGACCCCGTTACTTACCCGACAAGAATTCAACCAATGTGGGCAAAACTAGCTGCTGTACCTGATGATGCGGATGAGGCAATGGAATTTTGGATTAATGATGGTTGCAATGATATTAGTATTACAGATCCCGCACCACCAGGAAAATGGAATTTATTGATGAAAGCTCGTCTTTTACATTTTGAACTGCCACCAGAATGGGATAAACAACTATCTCGTTGGGAAAATAAAAAGCAACGTAAAACCCAGCGCAAAAATACCACTAAAACCGTATCTTATCTAGATAGCGAACAAATCGTTAGTGCCAGAAAACAATTAGGTATTAGTCAAAGAAAACTGGCAGAAAAACTAGGTAAAAGTCAAAGTTGGATTAGAGATATTGAAAACGGTCGCTTTTCTGCTAAATTAGGCGACCGCCTGAAGCTCAAGAAAATATTAGAAATAAATGAGTGATTTTGTTTTTTGTCATTGATTATCGGTCATTAGTCATTAGTCATTGGTTGCTAAAAACAAAAGACAAAAGACTAATGACGAAGGACAAAAAACTACAGTAATTAATGAACTTTGGGGCAAGCATCTAGCTTTTCTAAACCTTTAGGGGATGCTAAACCAATCCATTCATCGACTACAGCACGATTAAATCCTAATTGGCAAACGTTGCCTACCCGAACAATCGGACGACGAATTAATGTCGGATCTAGAATCATCAATTCTAAAGCTGCGGTTTCATCTAAGTTTTCGGGTGTTATTTCACCCATTTTGATCTGTGGCGCACTTTGATTGAACCATTCTCGTATCGGGCGATCGCCAAAGAAAGGGCGCAGGCTAGCTGCTGTCCAAGGAGTTGTTAGTATATTGTGGGATTCTACTTCATGCCCTGATGCCCACAATAAAGCTTTTTGTCTGGCATTGTTAACGCAACCTGGTCTTTCGTAAAATATAACTCGTGCCATGATTATCTCCAAAAATTATATAAAGTTAATTGATTGTTGGTTATTGGTTATTGGTTATTGGTTGTTGGTCATTGGTTGTTGGTTGTTGGTTGTTGGTTGTTGGTTATTGGTTATTAGTCATTGGTT
>CAYXWE010000010.1:0-5723 GCA_964468145.1 uncultured Pleurocapsa sp. | reverse complement strand
AAAGACTAAAGACAAAAGACTAAGGACAAAAGACTAAAGACAAAATTTTATTTTTTTTAACAGTTGAGGTAGAAACTGATAATGATTTCGAGGACGATGTTGAAGCAGCGATCGCACTAGATGAAGTTGTTTGAGCGATGGTATTAGTACTAATTTTCTCCAGGCGATCGCTTTTGAGCTTTAGCTCGACCGTTGGTTTGGGAATAAAGAATAAAACCGAGAAACTCACCTTCTATTTTATAGTTAGATTTTTGGTGTTCTTTGGTTTTCATAATCTTATCTTTGGATTTGTTTTTTTGGTCATTTGTCCTTTGTCTTTTATGCTTATTCCTTTTTTCTTAACAACCAATGACTAACAACCAACAATCTTTCTTCTAACAAATCTCGGAACATGGGCGAATTACTTATTACTTACGTCTGATGTTTCAGTTGCTAATTCTGGATACAATCCCAATTGCTTAGACAGTTGACGGGCAATAAAGACCAAAAATTTAGAAGCTTCTTGATTATTTTCGTGTGCCATGATGGTTGCTACTTGGATGACAGTTTTAATAAAGTTTTCGTCAACCAGATCGACACTAGCATCTAAAACTTCTGGTTCTTTACCATTGGGACATTTGAGCAGGCGATCTATTAGTTGGTAATATTCTTGTTGGCGTTGGTTATTGGTCATTAGTTTTTGGTTTTTAGTCCTTTGCTAGTTGTTATTCGTCTTCATATTCATCTTCATCAGACGGTTTGGTAAGTACTTCAAAGACGGTATTGCCACAAAACTGGCACTTATCGTCTATTTGCTTTACCTGTTGGCTGATATCTTTGGCTTCTTCTAGTCTGCCAAGCTGTGCCAGAACCAAACCCGTAGCAGCATAAGCATTAAGATAGAGACGAATATCGGGTTCTTGTTTGCGTTGGAGTAGGATGGGTTTAAGTTTTGACCATTCTTGGGGTAAATTCTCTTGGGTTGCGATCGCCTTGATAACTTTTTGAGCAATTGATAAGGCGATCGCGGGCTTATGTTTATAGAAGAAAAAACGATAAGCCCCGACTAAAACATCAAGATTATTTCCTGCTTTAGATAAAGCTTCCCTAATGTATTTTTCGGCTAAACCAGTGTATTCCCAATTATCGCTAGCTAGAAGCAGTAATTGTTTGATTTCTGGTTCTGCATTACACCAAGAAAACTGTTTTTCAATAGTTTGCATAGATCGATCTAAGATTATTAAACAAAAATGGGACGTAAATTTTCTACCCAAGCTTCTAGTCGCTCGTCGGTTTTTTCACTCTCATTAATCTCATCAATGGGTAATCCGATAAACTTGCCATTTCTTACTGCATAAGACTTACTAAAGGTATAATCATCCGTTGCAACTTCACCGACTATAGTTGCTCCTGCTTCTTTGAAATAGTCATACAAAATACCTAAAGCACTGACAAAATTCTCTCCGTGAGTGCCACAGTCTCCAGCACCAAAAAAGGCGATAGTTTTGCCCGTAAAGTCTGGTTTTTCTTCTTCTAGATCGACTAAAGGATCGCGCCAGTCGTTCTGCACTTCCCCAGAACCCCAGGTAGACGAACCAAGCAGCAAATAATCGTATTGCAGCATATCGTCAAAATCATCAAAATCATCTTCCATGTTGTAAAGATCGCAGACTCCTTCATCAAAGTATTCTGCTAATTTTTCGGCGATTTCTTCAGTTACTCCTGCTGTGCTGCCGTAGAAAATTCCTATTTTAGTCATGACTAAGCTCCTATTAATAGTATTGTTGTTGGTTATTGGTTATTGGTTATTGGTTATTGGTTGCTGGTTGTTGGTTGTTGGTTATTAGTTATTAGTCATTGGTTATTAATTGCCAAGGACAAAAGACAAAGAACAAACAACAAAAAACTAATGAATCGCTCCTACCTTCGGCAATCTTTGAGATATAGAATTATCTTCTGCAAGTTCTGGAGTAAGATTGCTCGAAGTAAAGGCTAGGGTAAGTAAGAGAAGTAAAATAGTTATAAATTCTTCTCGTATACGCTCTAAATTTTTCATAATTTTCTTCCACTAATAATTACTCGATGCGATCGCTGTTATAAATTCAAAAAGCTTTAGCTTATTTGTTCGGGGATTTTACTTGGGCAATTTCAATAAAAGATCGATCGTCTAATAGATTTGTGCTTGGCGGGCGAATTACGATATCAAACATCAAAGCTAGGGTTAGAAGCAAGAGAAAGAAAAATTTATATCTAACAGCACAAGATATTTGATAATTTTTTTTAGGTGCTATTGCTTCAGATTTTCGATAAATCATAGCTAATTGAGTTTATACCGAAAAAGAATAGTGAGTGTATAATTTTTCTGTGTAATTCTCTGTGCAAGCGGTACAATCAGCACATTGTTCTGGGTTGGCAATGTCTATAGTTTTGTTTTGACTATTTACACCATTTTGATTGATTGAATGTACTCTCAGAATATTTCTATCGATAACTTCATTGAATATGTCGCAATCCAAACAACTATATTGATTTATGTCTTCGATAAATTGAGGCTTCCAACCCGATTCAGAGTAAGTTAAATCATTAATTGTATTCATGATATTTTCGCTTCCGATGATTACTGGGTACTACCAAAAAAAGTTACTACAATTTTCTGGCATTGAAAGTTTTAGGTAATTTAGTATCTTCTGCCAAATCTTTAAAAGACAATTGCCAACCGTTTGCTAAAGTCAAAATTTTGCCTTCATCAGTAGCAGTTTGCTCGACTACTTCTTCTTCTAAATCTTTCTTGGGAACATATACCGATAAATGTCCCAGATCGTTTTTGTGGAGCATTACTTTCATTGTTATTAATTATTAGTTGTTGGTTGTTGGTTGTTGGTTGTTGGTTGTTAGTCATTAGTCATTGGTTGTCAGTCATTAGTCATTGGTTGTTAGTCATTAGTCATTGGTTGTTAGTCATTAGTCATTGGTTGTTGGTCATTAGTCATTGGTTGTTAGTCATTAGTCATTGGTTGTTAGTTATCGATCGCAAAAAACAAGGACAAAGAACAAAAGACAAAAAACAAAAGACAAAAGACAAAAGACAAAAGACAAAAAACTAATTATTAGGAATCAAATTCAACAACTCATCAGGGGTTAGACTGCGTTTTAACTCCACTGATAAGTTTCGTACTGCATCTACAAGCGATCGCGTTTCGGCGGTATTTAAATCAATGCCGTGTTGTTGCAGCAGATTGGTAACTAGATGTTTGCCAGTATGCTTGCCAATTACTAAACGGCGATCGCGTCCTACTTCTTTGGGGTCAAATGGTTCGTAGGTTGCAGGATTTTGCAGTACTCCATGTCCGTGAATACCAGATTCGTGGGCAAAGGCATTGTCGCCCACGATCGCTTTCCAGGGTGGAACATCGCAGCCAGAAGCATCAACGACAAATTCTGATATTTGTTTGAATCTGCTAGTATCGATGCCAATATTCATGCCATAGATGCGTTTAAGTGCCATGACAACTTCTTCTAGGGCAGCATTGCCCGCTCTTTCTCCCAAACCATTAACGGTGGTATTTACTGAGGTTGCCCCTGCCCTAATACCCGCTAAGGCATTGGCTGTTGCCATACCAAAATCATTATGGGTGTGCATCTCTACAGGAATAGCTAGGCGATCGACTAACTGTTCTACTTTTTGATAAGTAGTTAGAGGATCGAGAACACCTACGGTATCGCAAAAGCGAAAGCGGGATGCGCCATATTCTTGAGCAGCCAAAGCTACATCTAGCAAAAAACTATCATCCGCACGGGAAGAATCTTCACCACCAACAGAAATATACAAACCGCGATCGCAAGCATACTTAATAGTGTCCTGCAGTCGCTCAAAAACTAACTGAAACTTACCTTGAAATTTAACGGCAATTTGAATTTGGGAAACAGGTATAGATATATGCACGCGCTCTAGCCCGCAAGCCAAAGAAGCATCTATATCCGACCTTAATGCCCGATTCCAGCCAGTAATTAGAGTTTTCAAACCCAGATTATTAATTTGGGTGATGGCTTCCGCTTCGCTGCTGCCCATTGCGGGTATGCCTACTTCTAGCTCTTGTATCCCAATTGCATCCATTAAGGTAGCAAAGATAACTTTTTCAGCGACGGTAAAAGCGACACCTGCTGCCTGTTCCCCATCCCGTAGAGTTGTATCGTTAATCTGTATTGACCCCATGGTTTTGTCTTTTGTCTTTTGTTCTTTGTTCTTTGTTCTTTGTTCTCAAGGAGCTAATAATGCTCTTCTAACCAATCAAATACTTGTTCCAGCCCAGAAAGGGATACCAAACCGTATTGCCAGAGAAGCATGGGTATAGGTGCATTTAATTCCTCTTGTTTTTGCATAATCAGAGAAACTTCGGCTGAGGATACCGTTAACTCCTCCTGTAAAAACTGACTCAATTCCTTGACTCGATTGTTCATGATAGATACTGACTCGAACCTTTGTTCTCTGTTCTTTGTTCTCTGTTCTTTGTTCTCTGTTCTTTGTTCTCTGTTCTTTGTTCTTTGTTCTTTGTTCTCTGTTCTTTGTTCTTTATCATTAGTCATTAGTTCTTGGTTATACGACTAACAACAAAGGACTAACGACTAATGACGAATAGATTAGTTATTGATAAATCCTAGAGTCAGACTGTCGTGAACTAAGAAATGATCGAGATGGAAGGCTCTCTCTTCAGTGGCTAGCAAAATCTGCTCGTACAGATAACGGGTAGCGCGATCGCCCAAACTCTCGGCTTGAGAAGCTTGGGAGCGAATCAACTCGATGATTTTTTGTTCTGCTTCTAGGTCATTAACAATCATTTGGCGACAGTCAAAGATGCCATCTTCTTCGGGGGGAAAGCAGCAGAGTTCGGCTAATTTACTAAAGCTAGCTGCGGGAACACCACCCAAACCGTTCAAACGCTCTCCAATATCGTGAGCATGGCCTTGAACTGCATCATAACTTTCTTGGAGATACTGATGAATAGAATAAAATTCTGCACCTTCGATGACAAAATGGTGTTTCAGGTATTGCAGATATAGTCCTTGGAAACTAGCCAGAGCTAAATTCAAGCCCTCACAGACTGGCTCTGTAATATCTTTACCAAAACCAACAGGGTTATTGGCTACTTCACCGAATGCTTGATAGATTAGTGTTTGTGTCATGGTTTTAATTTGTGAGTCCCGTCATGGGGGATAGTAGGGTTAATATTTTGGTTCTCGGTCTTTTGTCTTTGGTTGTTTGTCCTTGGTTTTTTGTAACTAACGACTAATAACTAATGACTGTTGACCAATAACTAATTCCGTTGACCAGCATCGCTCTAACCAATCGATTGATTCTGAGCGAGTGCTAGCAAACTGCTGGATGATACTGCGGATGAGAATGGCGTGGAGGCAGCTATCAATTTCGATCCAGAGTGCGCCGTCTGAAGGACACCAACAGGGAATATTCAATTCTTTTAGTCGGCGATGAACGCTCCAGCGTTCGCTACGCTGTATTTTAGTTACCTGACTGACAAAGCTATCAGGAAGAGTTGATTTACACATGATTTTCAGGTTAGTAAGTGGATAAATTCTCTATCTTTTGTTCCAAACTCTCGATGCGATCGAGTAGGGAACGAATAATTGTGGCTTGTGGATCGGGTAATTTGCCGTGTTCGAGGGGACAGCCATGACCAGTGCGAGAAACAATGCGACCGGGAACTCCTACCACAGTTGAATTGTCTGGT
>CAYXWE010000009.1:2526-16351 GCA_964468145.1 uncultured Pleurocapsa sp. | reverse complement strand
GCCCTCAATCCTTTAGGCGTACCTTCACGGATGAACGTCGGAGAGGTATTTGAATGTCTTTTAGGCTGGGCTGGAGAAAATCTAGCAATGCGCTTCAAGATGATGCCTTTTGATGAAATGTATGGCAAAGAAGCCTCTAGAGAGACAGTACACGGCAAAATTATGGAAGCTGCTCGCAAACCCAACAAATCTTGGGTGTACGACGAAAGAAGTCCGGGCAAAATCAAAGTATACGACGGACGTACGGGAGAAGCATTCGATCGCCCTGTAACTGTAGGGAAAGCCTATATGCTCAAGCTAGTCCACTTAGTAGATGATAAGATTCACGCTCGTTCTACAGGGCCTTACTCTTTGGTTACACAGCAGCCTTTGGGCGGTAAAGCACAACAGGGCGGACAAAGATTCGGCGAAATGGAAGTATGGGCGTTAGAAGCCTATGGTGCAGCCTATACTCTGCAAGAATTGTTGACTGTAAAATCTGATGATATGCAGGGACGTAATGAAGCTCTCAACTCCATCGTTAAAGGCAAGCCCATTCCTCGTCCTGGTACGCCAGAATCCTTCAAAGTACTAATGCGAGAACTACAGTCCTTGGGCTTAGATATTGCAGTACACAAACTGGAAGCTTTAGACGATGGAAGTAGTCGCGATGTAGAAGTTGACTTAATGGCAGATACTCCTCGTCGTACCCCCAACCGACCCACCTATGAATCCTTACAAAGAGAGGAAACCACAGAAGAAGTCTAGTAAAGGATGAATTATGAGGGATGAAGGATGAAACTTGAGCTAGTCCCCATTCCCCATTCCCCATTCCCCATTCCCCATTTCCCATTTCCCATTTTCTAATACCTACATTCCTAGTCATCAATGAGAAACCAGATAGAACAAAGATTCGATTACGTCAAAATTGGTATCGCTTCTCCTGAGAGAATTCGTCAGTGGGGAGAAAGAACTTTACCCAACGGTCAGTTGGTAGGCGAAGTAACCAAGCCAGAAACCATCAACTATCGTACTCTCAAACCAGAAATGGATGGGTTGTTTTGCGAGCGCATTTTTGGTCCTGCAAAAGACTGGGAATGTCACTGTGGTAAATATAAACGAGTGCGTCACCGTGGTATCGTTTGCGAACGTTGCGGAGTAGAAGTTACCGAATCGCGGGTACGTCGTCACCGTATGGGGTACATCAAGCTAGCTGCTCCCGTAACCCACGTCTGGTATCTCAAAGGAATTCCCAGCTATCTAAGTATTTTGCTGGATATGCCCTTGAGAGATGTAGAACAAGTAGTTTACTTTAATGCCTATGTCGTCCTCGATCCTGGTAATGCAGGCAATCTATCAGCCAAACAGCTACTAACAGAAGATCAGTGGATCGAAATTGAAGACCAACTTTATAGCGAAGATTCCGAACTGATTGGTGTAGAAGTTGGTATTGGCGCAGAAGCAGTGCAAAGACTTCTAGAAGAGGTTAATTTAGAAGAAGAAGCCGAAAAACTGCGGGAACAAATTGCCGATGCCAAAGGACAAAAAAGAGCCAAGTTAATCAAACGTCTGCGAGTAATTGATAACTTTGTGGCTACAGGTTCTAGACCCGAATGGATGGTAGTGACAGCAATTCCTGTAATTCCTCCAGATTTGCGCCCGATGGTGCAATTGGATGGCGGACGTTTTGCCACTTCTGATTTGAACGATCTTTATCGTCGAGTGATCAACCGCAACAATCGTTTGGCAAGACTGCAAGAAATCCTGGCTCCTGAAATTATTGTTCGTAATGAAAAACGGATGCTGCAAGAAGCAGTAGATGCCTTGATAGACAACGGTCGTCGCGGTCGTACTGTAGTCGGTGCAAACAATCGTCCTCTAAAATCCCTATCGGATATCATCGAAGGGAAACAAGGGCGTTTTCGTCAAAACTTACTCGGTAAACGGGTTGACTATTCTGGACGTTCGGTCATTGTAGTCGGACCCAAGCTAAAAATTTATCAGTGTGGTTTGCCCAGAGAAATGGCGATCGAACTGTTTCAGCCTTTTGTGATTCATCGCCTAATTAATAGTGGCATGGTCAACAACATTAAAGCTGCCAAAAAACTAATTCAGCGTAACGATCCTAGCGTCTATGAAGTATTGAAAGAAGTAATTGCAGGACATCCTGTAATGCTCAACCGCGCGCCAACATTACACAGGTTAGGTATTCAAGCATTTGAGCCGATTTTGGTAGAAGGACGAGCAATTCAACTCCATCCTTTAGTATGTCCAGCATTTAATGCTGACTTTGATGGCGACCAAATGGCGGTTCACGTACCTCTATCTCTAGAGGCTCAAGCAGAAGCAAGGTTATTGATGTTGGCTTGCCACAATATATTATCTCCTGCTACGGGACGACCCATTGTGGCACCGTCTCAGGATATGGTCTTGGGCTGCTACTATCTAACGGCTGAAGATCCCCTGGCGACCAAAGGTAAAGGTCGTCGCTTTGGTAATTTGGACGATGCGATTAAAGCCTACGAACAGGGTCACGTGGATCTTCACGCTCATGTTTGGTTGCGCTATGAGGGAGAGGTTGTTACTGAAGAACCAGATATAGAAGTTATCGAAGAAGAAAAATTAGGTGACGGTAGCAAAATTGAATACTATCGCCAAAGATTTGTTCGCAGATCTGCCGAGGGGGAACAAATCTCTCAATATATAGATACTACGATAGGTCGCATTATCTATAACAAAACAGTGCAGCAAGCTTTGACAGCGACAGTGTAAACAAATAATTGCATTGCGCCTAAAAGTGTAGAGAGTTTTTATAGCCCAGAATAGAATCAATAAACAATGAAATTTTATAACCACATCGTTGATAAAGGTCGTCTAAAGAAATTGATGGCTCTTTCTTTTACAGAATATGGCTCGGCTCATAGTGCGACTATGGCTGACTCTTTAAAAGAACTAGGGTTTCGTTATGCTACCGTCGCGGGAGTTTCTATTAGCATCGACGATCTCAAAGTACCGCCCATTAAAGCAGAAATGCTCGAAGCAGCAGAGGTGGAAATTAAAGAAACAGAAGATCGTTATGCTCGTGGGGAGATTACTGAGGTAGAGCGTTTTCAAAAGGTAATTGATACTTGGACGAGTACATCAGAAAACCTCAAAAACGAAGTGGTAACCAATTTCCGTTCTACCGATCCTTTAAACTCCGTTTATATGATGGCATTCAGCGGAGCGCGGGGTAATTTATCCCAAGTACGCCAGTTGGTAGGAATGCGCGGTTTGATGGCAGATCCTCAGGGGGAAATCATTGATTTACCCATTAAAACTAATTTCCGAGAAGGATTAACTGTAACTGAATACATTATCTCTTCTTACGGAGCGCGTAAAGGACTGGTAGATACTGCACTGCGTACCGCTGACTCTGGATATCTAACTCGTCGTTTGGTAGACGTTTCCCAGGATGTGATCGTTCGAGAAATAGACTGCGGTACTCAAAGAGGTATTAGTTTGAGAGCCATGAAAGATGGCGATCGCACTTTAATCGAATTGAGCGATCGCCTTTTGGGTCGAGTACTGGCTCAAGATGTGGTAGACAAGAAAACTAAAGAAGTTATTGCAACTCGCAATCAAGACATCGATCAGGAGCTAGCTCAAGAAATTGGCGATCGCGTCGATGAAGTAATAGTCCGTTCTCCCCTAACCTGCGAGGCTGCTCGTTCTGTCTGTCAAAAATGCTATGGCTGGAGTCTAGCCCACGGACACATGGTGGATATGGGAGAAGCGGTAGGTATTATCGCTGCTCAATCTATTGGCGAGCCTGGTACTCAGTTAACCATGCGTACCTTCCACACAGGAGGGGTATTCACAGGAGAAGTAGCCCGTCAAATTAAAGCTAAAGCTGACGGTAAAGTCAAATTTGGCGAAGGTTTGAGTACTCGCGCAATTCGTACCCGTCACGGCGACGAGAGAAACCAGGTAGAAACGGTTGGTGATATTCAGCTCATTCCCCACAAAGGGAAGACCAGTAACACCGCCTTGACTGCGGGTTCTTTGATTTATGTTGAAGATGGTGAAGAAGTCAAAAAAGGTCAGCTACTAGTAGAAGTTGCCAAACAACAAGTACAAAAATCTACTGAAAAAGCAGCCAAAGACGTAACCTCCGATCTTGCTGGAGAAGTTGTTTTCGCCGATCTCGTTCCCGAAGACAAAAAAGATCGTCAAGGAAACACTACTCGTATTGCTCAAAGATCTGGTTTGTTATGGGTTCTATCTGGTGAAGTATACAATTTGCTTCCTGGTGCAGAAGCTAGCGTTAAAAACGGCGATAAAGTTAAGCCTGGGGATTTATTAGCTCAAACCAGACTTACTGCTGCCAATGGTGGCGTGGTCAGAATGATCCCCGATAGCCGAGAAATCGAAATTGTTACCGCATCTGTTTCTCTCGACCAGGCTAAAGTTAAAGTCGAAAGCGATGGCGGTCGCGAACAATATATTATTAACACCGCTGACGATCGCAAGTTCTTACTCAAAGCCACCCCTGGCACTAAAGTTCAAAACGGGCAGATTGTTGCCGAATTAATCGACGATAGCTATCGCACGGATACGGGCGGTATCATCAAGTACGGCGGTATTAGCATTGGCAAAGGTAATCGCAAACAAGGTTACGAAATAGAACAAGGCGGTACGTTACTCTGGATTCCTGAAGAAAGCCACGAAGTAAATAAAGATATTTCTTTGTTGATTGTCGAAGATGGCGAGTACGTAGAAGCAGGGGCAGAAGTAGTTAAAGATGTCTTTTGTCAGTCTTCAGGGATTGTAGAAGTAGTCCAGAAGAACGACATTCTCAGAGAAATTATCATCAAGCCTGGTGAAGTTCATCAACTAGATGATTCCAAAAACGAGTGGCATGAAAAACTAATTCAACCAGGAACAGAAGTATTACCAGGAGTATCCGTAGAGGAACTGCGATATGGAGAAGTTGTAGAAACTACAGAAGGGCCTGCTTTGATTCTGCGACCTGTCAAAGAATTTGAAGTATCTGACAAATCCTCTTTGCCTTCCCAAGCATCAATTAACCAAGACGATGGTCGTCAAATCGAACTACGCTCGGTACAGAGAATCTTCTACAAAGATGGCGAGCGAGTAAAATCGGTTAGCAGTTTATCTCTAATCAGTACTCAATTAGTTCTAGAAATAGAAACCACAGAAGAAACTGATGTAATTGCTAATCTCAGTGCTGATATTGAGCTACAGCCAGAAGAAGAAGACTCTGATACTAAGAGATTGCAAATGGTAATCTTGGAGTCTTTAGTATTGAGGAGAGATACCGATGTCGATCCTCATAGTGGAGAAGTCCAAACCAGAATCTTAGTTCAAGATGGCGAAGAAATTGCCAAGGGCGCGACTATTGCCCGCACTGAAATTCTGTGTAAATCCTCAGGGGAAGTACAGGGGATTCGCGAGGGTGCAGAAGCTATCCGTCGCGTCTTAGTGGTGCGCGATAGTGACGTGGAGGCCCACGAATTGGATATCGCTAAAAGTGCTTGTGACTTCAAAGAGGGAGATTTGTTAGTATCTGGTACTCAGCTCGCTGAAGGAGTCAGACTAGAACAGTCAGGACAAGTTATAGAATTAACGGAACAAGCGGGTGGTAAAACTACTGCAGTCCTACGCCATACTCGCCCTTATCGCGTATCTCAAGGTGCAGTGCTGCACATCGATGATGGAGATTTAGTACAGCGTGGTGATAATTTAGTGCTGTTGGTCTTTGAACGTTCCAAAACAGGGGACATCATCCAAGGTCTGCCCCGTATTGAAGAACTATTAGAAGCGCGTAAACCAAAAGAAGGTTGTATCCTCAGCCGTAGCTCTGGTGTTTGTCAGGTAGTCTATGAAGATAACGAAACTGTCGATATCAAAATTATTGAAGATGACGGGGTAGTTAGCGATTATCCGATCAAACCAGGACAAAATGCGATCGTCTCTGACGGACAAAAAGTTGAGGCGGGAGAACCATTAACTGATGGCCCTGCCAACCCTCACGAAATTTTGGAGACGCACTTCAATTATCACTTGCCAGAAAAAGGCTGCTACGAAGCATCTTTAATTGGTTTACAAAAAGCTCAATTATTCCTAGTACGTCAGGTACAGTCTGTATATCAAAGTCAAGGCATTGATATTTCCGACAAACACATCGAGGTGATTGTCAAACAGATGACTGCGAAAGTCAGAATTGATGATGGCGGAGATACTATTATCTTGCCTGGAGAACTACTCGAACTGCGTCAAATCGAGCAGATAAACGAAGCGATGTCCATTACTGGTGGCGCACCCGCGCAATATACTCCCGTACTTTTGGGTATCACCAAAGCTTCTTTAAATACCGATAGCTTTATCTCCGCAGCTTCGTTCCAAGAAACTACCAGAGTTCTCACCGAAGCAGCAATTGAAGGTAAATCAGATTGGCTAAGAGGTCTTAAAGAGAATGTAATCATTGGTCGTTTAATTCCTGCAGGTACTGGCTTCAATACTCCTGAAGAACCTTCGGGAATGCGTGGCGATCTCGACTCAGGAATGCGGAGTGACGCGGTTTATGGCTATGGTAATGATTTCGACTCGTATCGTATATCAGATGATGCCAATGGAGGAGGAGATAGTACTCCTCGTCGTTCTTACAAAACTTTAAGCGATGACGAAAATGTCATTTTAGACGACAAGAGTGCCAGAGCATACACTGGTTTAGAATCATCCAAGCCGTCAGCAGATGATGATATTAAGTAAAGTAACTTTAAGTTATTAAGCAATAAGTCAATCAACCAACATTATATTTTTCAGCGATGCCAAGATGAATTAGAGGAATCCCTCGAAACATCAGCGCATCGCTTCTTTTGTGGCAGATATATTTACTCCTGTAGAGTTATTTACCTGTTTTTGTTACTTATTATTTAGATGACGTTTAAACTCAATGACAAACATCGCTAATCATTCTCAACACTCTTCAATTGACAATCTTGAAATTACACCGCATATTCATGATGAAGAATCTTTAAAACGAATCATTAATCGTTTGTCCCGTATTGAGGGTCATGTCCGTGGAATAAAGACCATGGTTAAAGAAAATCGCCCTTGTCCTGAAGTTCTCAATCAAATAGCAGCCGTAAAAGGAGCAGTATCAAGTTTGGCTAAAATTATATTGGAAGAACATTTAGAAGAATGTTTGACTAGAGCGGTAGACGATGGCAATTTAGAAGCGGAAATCAAAGAATTAAAAAACGCTTTGAATAATTTTTTACCTTAGCTCTCAGAACGAGCAAAGTAATATTTTTGTTCAATCGCCTGAAGAGGTCATACAATGTACAAAACTAAGATGATTAAAGTTTATCTATCCAGTTTTAAATTCTGCATTTTCAGCCCGATTCTTAGTCTTTTAGTTTTTGGCATTCAGCCCCTCCGCACGGTTGCTCAAAATTCTTCATCTTCTACCGAATCTGCGCCAGCAACGAGTATTGCTCCTGTAACGATAGAGCCAGAAATCTTATCAGAGATCGATCGAGTCAGAACCAATCCTCAAGGTTACGCTCAGTGGCTAGAAGAACAGAAAAAATATTACGACGGTATTTGGTTGAAATTACCAGGGGAAAAACCGATTAGAACTAATAGAGGGCTTAGAGCATTGAATGAAGCGATCGCTTTTCTGCGACAGCAACAACCTTTATCGCCTCTTCCCCAATCAGAAGCAACTACAGCTAATGCTCGTAATAAACTAGAGCATTTTGCTACCTCCAGAAATATTCAATACATCAGCTACGGCAGAACCACTCCTAAAGGCATCGTTATGAGCTTGGTAGTAGATGAGTTGTTTCCCGATCGCCGTCGCCGTAAAAGCCTTTTAAGTCCCAATGCGGATAATACGGGAGTAGTTTGTAAGAGCGATCCTATCTACGCTAAAGTCTGCGCGATCGCCTATTCTGATACTCCCGTCGATCCTCTCGAAGCTGAATCGAACGTTGCTGTATCTAATCCCGAAAATGAGCCAGCAACGGCTACTCCTGAAGCGATAACTACAGCTAGTAAGCCAGAAGTTCCTAGAGCCAAACCCGAATCAGCAGAATTAGAAAACACCGAACCTGCTGCTGAAGAGACTGAAGAAGTAGACACTACAGCAGAAACTTTACCCGTTCCTCCTATTCCTCAAGAACCGCCGACTCCCGATGTCCCTGAAGTAAAAGTAGAAGAACCCGATGGAGAAATTGAAGTTGCTCGAATAGAACAAGCTGAAGAAATAGAACAAGCTGAAGAAGTAGAACAAGCTGAAGAAGTAGAACAAGCTGAAGAAGTAGAACAAGCTGAAGAAATAGAACAAGCTGAAGAAATAGAACAAGCTGAAGAAATAGAACAAGCTGAAGAAATAGAAGAAATCGCTACCAATTCCGATAGTTCTCGTATCTTAGAAAATGTCGAAAGAGGAAGTTTAGAAGAAGGCGATCGCGTTATTGCTGAAGATGGTAGTTTTTATGATTCTTATCCCCTCGAAGCTAAATCTAATGAATCATTTATTATTTACCTCGAAAGCGAAGAGTTTGATGCTTTTGTGGCTTTGGTTGATGCTAAAGGTAATATTATCGAACAAAACGACGATATCGACGAAGAAAATAGTAACTCTAGAATCAAAGTTACTATTCCCGAAGATGGAACTTATAACGTGATAGTCAATGCTTACGACGAAGGCGGTACGGGAGAATACGTGCTGACAGTTCGTCGTTAGCTAATTAGCAATGACATCTTTCAAAATACACTGTATAATCATATATTTGGAGATATTTTGTAACTGTAACCAAAAGGAGAATTAATATATGTCTCGTTATAGAGGCCCACGTTTGCGGGTCGTTCGTCGCTTGGGAGATTTACCTGGTCTAACCAGAAAGAGTCCTCGTAAAGCTTATCCGCCAGGACAACACGGTCAAAGTCGTCGCAAACGTTCTGAATATGCGATTCGTTTAGAAGAAAAGCAAAAACTACGTTTCAACTACGGAGTTACCGAAAAACAATTAATACGCTACGTCCGTAAAGCTCGTCGAGTAGCTGGTTCTACTGGACAAAGCTTATTAGAATTTCTAGAAATGCGTTTGGACAATACCATCTTTCGTATGGGGATGGCAGGAACTATTCCTGCTGCACGTCAGTTAGTAAACCACGGACACATTTTAGTCAACGATCGCGTGGTCAATGTTGCTAGTTATCAGTGTCGCCCTGGAGATGTGATTAAAGTCAGAGATCGCGATCGCTCTCGCAAATTGGTAGAAACCAACATGGAATATCCAGGTTTGGCGAACTTACCTTCTCACCTAGAATTTGATAAAGGTGCTTTCACAGGTAAAGTTAACGGCATCATCGAGCGTGAATGGGTTGCTTTACAGGTAAACGAACTATTGGTCGTTGAGTACTACTCTCGAATGGCGTAATAACGTTGGATATGGATGGAATTTTTATTACAACTTTAGGCTAATAGCTTTAGGCTGCAAGCGATTAGCTTCAAAAAATACCAAATTCAATGTAACTGTAACTAAATATTTTCATCCTTAATCCTTGTTCCTCGATCCTCCTTCCTTACAGGGTCATCCTCCAATTTGGGACATGGTACGGGTATAATTTCCTTTGTCTGTACCAGAATCCCTCTCTTTAAAGTTTATTTCAGGTTTAATCAGTAATAATTGGTTAACTTGATTTTGTAATTGGGCTGTATCTACACCGCTACGGAGAGCAGTTTTCAGGTCGATTTGACCAGTTTCATTAAGCAAACAAGGACGCAACCAGCCGTCTGCAGAAAGTCGCACCCGATTACAGCGATCGCAAAAACATTCTGACATTTGAGAAATAAAGCCTACTGTTCCCTTTGCACCAATAATTTGGAATACATCGGCTGGACCATTTCCCTTAATATTCGACTCTTGCAATCCCCATTTTTGACGGAGTTGCTTTCTAATATCTTCCGAGTCGATCCAAGCCTTGTCGCCAAATAATTGAGAATTACCGATGGGCATAAATTCAATAAAACGGATATGCCAATGGCGATCGATACTCAAGGCTGCTAAATCCAATACTTCGGTATCGTTGACTCCAGGAATTACCACTACATTAAGTTTTAGGGGAGCGAATCCTACTTGATGGGCGGTTAAAATACCATCCCAAGTCTGTTGCCAACGGCTTTTTCCCCGATTACCAGTAATCTTATCAAATGTCTCTGGAATCAAAGAATCCAGGCTAATATTAATCCGTTTTAATCCCGCATCATAAAGAGGCTGTGCTAACTTCGCCAGCAAAAAAGCATTAGTAGTTAAAGCAATATCTTCTGTTGCGGGTAACTGGGCAATCTCTCGCACCAAATCTACTACCCCAGGGCGCAATAAAGGCTCTCCCCCCGTCAGGCGAAACTTAGTAAAGCCCAAAGGCATAAAAACATCGCGGACTAAAGAAACAATTTCGCGATCGCTCAATAACTCATCGTTGAGTACATAATTAAGTTCTGCCCCCTCTGGCATACAGTACTGACAACGAAAATTACATTTATCAATTAAACTAATTCGTAAATAATCTATTTTTGGCATTAAATAAATTAGTATAAATTAAAATTAAATAGTTAAAACTATCAGTTGTTGGTTATTAGTCATTAGTTATTAGTAAAAGTAGTTCAAAAAAAACCAAGGGCTAAAAAACCAATAAACTTCAACGCAGCTAATCCACATCGAACGTATATTAAGAATAAGATAAATTTTTAAGAACAAGCAATAACATAATTTCCCCGATGAACTTCCAAGAAGAGTTTAGCCTCCTGTTACGTGCCTGCTACCCCCTAATTTATCTGCCGACTAGTGAAGAAGAAAGGGCAGAAAAAGCGATCGCCGCTGCTACAGAAAAATTAAGCAAGCGTAATGTTTATATCTGGGATTTTGTTAATGGCTATCAAGAGAACCCCAATAATGCAGGATTCGGCAAGCGTAATCCGATTCAAGCCTTGGAATTTGTAACCAAAATGCCAAAAAATGCGGGTGGAATATTTATCTTGAGGGATTTTCAGCGTTTTCTAGAAGATGTAGCTGTATCCCGCGAATTACGTAACTTAGCGAGACTGCTCAAATCTCAACCAAAAAATATTGTAATCATTGCGCCGAAAGTCCAGATTCCCCAAGAATTAACTGAAGTTATTACAGTAGTTGATTTTGCCTTACCCTCTCCTCCAGAAATTAAGACCGAGATCCAACGCTTAATTTCAGCCACGCAACAAAACCTAGACGAGCAATTACTAGATGAATTAGTTCGTGCAGCCCAGGGACTATCTTTAGAAAGAATCAGAAGAGTCTTAACCAAAGCGATCGCCTCTAACGGCAAACTCGAACCCGATGATGTGGAATTAATCCTCGAAGAAAAACGTCAGTCAATTCGTCAAACGCAAATTTTAGATTATTATCCCGCTACCGAACAAATATCTGATATTGGTGGTTTAGATAACCTCAAAAGCTGGTTATTGAGGCGGGGTGGAGCATTTAGCGAAAAAGCAAGGGCTTATGGTTTACCTAACCCTAGAGGGCTATTACTAGTAGGAATACAGGGTACGGGAAAATCTTTAACCGCCAAAGCGATCGCTCATCATTGGCATTTGCCCCTATTGCGCCTTGATGTAGGACGTTTGTTCGCGGGGTTGGTTGGCGAATCAGAATCTCGCACGCGCCAAACTATTGAACTTGCCGAAGCTTTAGCCCCATGTATCCTCTGGATAGATGAAATAGATAAAGGATTTGCAGGATTGGATGGTAAAGGAGATTCGGGGACTACTAGTCGTGTCTTTGGTACGTTTATTACTTGGCTAGCAGAAAAGAAAACTCCCGTCTTTGTAGTGGCGACTGCCAATAATATCCGCGCTTTGCCCCCAGAAATGCTGAGAAAAGGCAGATTTGATGAAATATTTTTTGTCGGTTTGCCCAATCAAAAAGAACGAGAAGCTATTTTTAAGGTACACTTAGCCAAATTACGTCCCCACAATCTAGGCAATTACGATATCAAGCGGTTAGGATATGAAACACCAGACTTCTCTGGGGCAGAAATCGAACAAACTATCATTGAGGCAATGCACATCGGCTTTAGTCAACAGCGCGATTTTACCACAGATGATATTCTAGAGGCTGCCAGTCAAACTGTTCCCCTAGCCAAGACTGCTCAAGAGCAAATCGAATTTTTGCAAAAGTGGGTAGCAGCAGGAAAAGCCCGTTTGGCTTCTAGCAACAATAATTTAAGCGATCGCATTGGGAGTCAACTTAACTAAGAGATGACCAAATCTATTATTCTTCAACGTGTATCCGCAACCATCCAATTTATTTTAGGCTTTTTAATTGGCATTAGTTTAATTGTCGGGGTGTCGGGCGGTTTGGTTTTTGCCTACTACAGAAAAATGTCGGTTTTGCCCAGTAAGCCAAATTTTCCTGCTACCCCCGCGCCATCAGAGTCAGCATCGGCGAATATAGATGATTCTAGTACTATTGAACCCCTAGAATCTAATACTACTTTGGAAGAAGAATCAACGGTAGTAGATGAAGTAGAACCAGAACCAGAACCAGAACCAGAAGAAGCAGAATTACCTGCTGATGCCTATTATGCCAAAGTAACTTGGCCTCAAGGTTTAAGTTTGAGATCCGAACCAGATTTAAATGCCGGACGCATTGGCGGTATTGCTTTTGAAGAAATAATTATAATCTTAGAAGATTCTGCCGATGGTAAATGGCAACGAGTCCGACTTACTTGGAGCGGACAAGAAGGTTGGGTAAAAGCAGGTAACGTAGAAAGAACTTCTTATTAAACTTATTAATTATTACGGTTTTTGGTTATAAGAATAATTGCAAAAATAACCCTTACTTTCGATAGAACTGCTTGCTTAAATTTATTTATAGCAAGCAGTTTTATCATTTGTTAAAACCCTAATGAATGATAATTGAAAACATGATAAGTAGCTCCACCTAAATAAACGCACTATAAAAATTGTCGGATTAAAGAATAACTGTTGCCCAATGCCTAATCCCTAATCCCTAATCCCCATCTCAACCGTTTAATGTTTAATAAAGTAGATTTATTTAAATGATAAATCAAGTGAATAATGACTAACAACAAATAATTAAATTAGTTGAATTTGCTTAGAAAAAAACATCAAGTTCAGTATTTATTTCTATCGACGTAGCCACAAGCATTCTCATATAAATAAGAAGAAGTAAAGGATCTAAATCACTCCAATGACATTTATTTCTTTGCTCTATCTAATAATTTGCATTAAAAAATACCGAGAATAAGCAATGACACAACCAGATTTGTATGGCAATTCTATATTTACACAAGGTATTTACTACACGGGAGAAACCATTGATACTCGTATAATTATTGATAATAATGGTACAGAAGATACAGATGCTTTTGATGTAGATATTTATCTTTCTACTGATGAAACTATTGATAGTAACGATCGTTATCTGACCACTGGCAATTTTGCTGATGGTATAGAAGGGAAAAGATTTAGTAGTAGCAGAGCTAATTCTGCTTCCACACCAATTAGTTTCACTTTGCCCGATTCTGACGATTCTTTTTGGATAGACGAACAAGAAGAGTATTATTTGGGAACAATCGTCGATTCTGAAAATGCGATCGCCGAATCCGATGAAACCAATAATTCTGACTATTCTGGTTTAATCTCAATTCAACAGACGGATTTACCTGTAGTCAACTTATTTCGTGAATATGATACCAATACTATCGACATCGAACTTAGCGCGCCCGCTCCTGAAGGCGGTTTGACGATCGATTATCGCGCTGTAAC
>CAYXWE010000009.1:0-2426 GCA_964468145.1 uncultured Pleurocapsa sp. | reverse complement strand
AATGCGGATGGCAGTTACTATGATGTGGCAGAAAAGCTTTTTTATGATGTTAACGGTAATGCCACTGAATTAACCGATAATCGTACGGAATACGATCCCTTTTATACCCCAGCAGAAGATATAGATGGTGATGGAATACCCGACAACGACGGTAGTTTCGATTATCTTTACAATCCACCCCGACACTATCTCCCCACTGGAGGTTATATTTCCTTCAATAATGATTTCTTTTATGATGTGGCGGGGGGGTATATTGCTGATGGTGGTATTTCTGGAACGAGTTATTTCTCCCAAGAAGACTATGAAGGCTTTGGCAACAGTCAGTTCGGTGACAGTATTAGCGGTATAAGAGAAGGCTATACTGGTGCTGCCAGTATTGAGCTACTACCTAGAGTGGCGACTCTTGGTGAGGACTACGAACTAGTTAGCGATTCAAATATTACCGACATTACTGACAGTACGATTACTATCGCTCCTGGAGAAACTACTGCTACAGTTAACCTCAACTTCTTACCCGATTTAGTCTACGATCCCAAGGAGCAAGCTCAGTTGGAATTACTAGAAGACGAGGCGTATATTGTTGGTCGTTCTCCTATAGCTACTAGAACTACTAGTTACTACAACAACCGCGCTCCCAGAGTAGGTCTTGAAGAGCTAGAAAATCCAGAATCAGGAATCTTAAACTTTAATGTACCCGAAAATGCCGATCCTGGTACTGTAGTCGGTCAGGTAAACTTTAGCGATCCTCATAGAGACGAACTTACTTATTCTTTAGTTCGAGGTCGTGCTAGCGATGAGGCTTATACTCCTCTAGGAGACGAAGATCCTTACATAGATTTAGATCCAGAAATTATCGAAACTAGCAATCAAGATCTAGATAACGATGGTATTCCCCCTTTTAGTATCGACCCCAGCACGGGAGTAATTACCCTCACTGACTATGACGATCTCGATCGCGAACCTTCATACATCGAGCCTGTCTACGACGATGAGTTTGGCATTGATATTTTTGAAGAACGCGTACCCCAACTCTATAATTCAGAGTACTATCAGCTATTCGTTAAGGTAACTGACGGTACAATCGATCCTGAATGGTCTAATTATCCAAATTATTCTGGTTCTGACGACAACCAATTATACGAAGCTAGCCTGGTAAATATTAAGGTCATCAGTATTCCCACTACTACAGGAGATGATGATGTAGAAGGTTTTTCTAGTAGCGACATCATCAGGGGTTTGGCTGGTAACGACACCATCAGAGGTTTAGCTGGTAACGATACCCTAATTGGTAATGCTGGCGACGATAGTCTCGATGGCGGTATTGGCGATGATACTCTCAATGCTGGTATCGGCAATGACGAGCTATTTGGGGGAGAAGGTAACGATACTCTCAACGGCATCAGTGGCAACAATACCCTCGATGGTGGTGCGGGAAATGACGAGCTATATGGAGGGATGGATGACGATATTCTCTATGGTATGGATGGCAGCGATACCTTTTATGGCATAGATGGTAATGACGAGATCTTTGGCGGTGCGGGGGATGATTTTGCCTACGGTATGAACGGCGATGATACCCTCAATGGCGGAGATGGTAATGATAAATTCTTGGGCGGTGCGGGAAAAGATCTGCTTGCTGGTAATGGGGGCGATGATACTCTTAACGGCGGTGCTGGCGATGATACCCTAGATGGCGAACTAGGAAATGATTTTCTTAATGGTGGCTTAGGAAACGATTTAATTTCGGGAATGGAAGGCAACGATATCTTAATTGGGTTGAATGGAGATGACACCCTAGATGGCGACTCAGGAAAAGATATTCTGTTTGGCATGGACGAAAATGATGTCATTAATGGTGGCGAAGACAAAGACACTCTTAATGGCGGTGGGGGCGATGACACACTTAAGGGTGGTGCGGGAATAGATCGCCTGTCTGGTAAAGCTGGTGCTGATGTTTTTGTCTTAGAAGTAGGTGTGGGACAAGATTTAATTATTGATTTTGAGGATGGTGTAGATCGTTTGGGTTTATCTGGCGACTTGTCGTTTGAACACTTGAACATAGTCGATCTGGCGATATATTCTTCAACTCAAATTTATGACCCTGTAAATAATCAGATTCTTGCTGTTTTAAGTGGTGTTGAGCCGAGTTTAATTACCGAAGCTGATTTTACAACCGTTTAGTCAGATCTAAATATAACTATTGGTAGAAAATTCCGCCTAAGTTAGAGCCAATTTCCTACCAATAACTGTAGTCATTTCACTACGCAACTTGCAATTTTACTCTCAAAACGAGAGAATATAGGAGTCAATGCAATTTATTTTGGACGAGTTTTATGAGAAGTGTAAATGCACTTAATTTCAATCCGCAATCTTCGTGCTGATGCTAAAAAATATCCAGATGTTATACCATCTATCAATAGTTGGTA
>CAYXWE010000008.1:13193-16549 GCA_964468145.1 uncultured Pleurocapsa sp. | reverse complement strand
TTACTAGCGATCGCATTTATTTAGACTTTTCAGACATCCTCTAAAATGAGAATTGCTGCTTGCATACTGCTATCAACCAAAGAAACCTTCTCTCAATTTAGAACAAGATTTGGCTCAATACGCTTAACCCGAACTCAGGTTAATTAATAATTTAAAGTCATAGTTTGAACTGAACTATGAACTGTTTTTGTTGGTAAATCTAATCCTTTAGAAATGCGATCGCGCGATTTTTCTACCCAAGATAATTCTTGTTTTATTTGATTATTTAAAACACCCAGATGTTCTCTTAGCTGTTGGCGACGAGCTTCTAAATTTACTAATTCTCGCTCTAATCTTTCTTTCTCTACAGCCAATTTATAGACATTTAAATGTACCCTTGCTTCAGAACGTTGAACGGGCATCGAACTTAATTTTGGTCTGATTTTTCCGCGATAAGGTGAACGATACATAATAAAAAAACTCCTATTTTCAAATATTTATTGTTAACTGCTCATCGTTAACTGTTTTAACTCGAATAAACAATTAGCAGCACCTTCAATTCTTACTATCGGTTCTACTGAACGGGGTAACATGGGCAAACGAATTATTTCTAATTCAGGAAAATCTTCCTTACTAATATCTCGATCGCCAGTAAAACGATTAAGAATCAGATAATTTTGAGCAATACCTTTTTCATCGATGGCAGCGTAAAGTCTTTTGGCTTCAGCTATAACTCCAGAGCGAGCTAAAGTAACACCAATAAACTCAGTTTGTTCTGGGTCTTTAAAGATTTTTTGGGCTTTAACTACTCTTTGTCTGAGCTTTCTCAAGCGACCCATAAATTCGGTTCTACCTAATACTTTTTGATATTTCATCCACAGTTTAAAAATCCATGCCAGCCAATCAGCTAATGCGGTGGGCATTTCCAAAAAGCGGAGTAAATGTCCTGTGGGTGCAGTGTCAATAATAATTAAATCTTCTGTTTCCTCTTCCAAAAGGGAAATAGCATTTAATAGAGAAAGCATTTCATCCACACCCGGTAAAGCCTGTTCGACAATATTGCGCCAAGCTTTGGGTCCATAAGCAATTTCAATTGCAGAATCGTTATCTGGGTTATCGCCACTCATCATGGCTGCTAATTCCCAAAGATATTCTTCTCTAAATCGATCTAATATTTCTTGGGCATCGATTTCTTGAGCCGTAAGATTCGCTTTAATGTTGGTTGGCTCGTGTCCCAAACTCATTCCAAAAGCGTCGCCTAAAGAGTGAGCGGGATCGATGGAGATAATGCGGATATTTTTATCGGGATATTTTTCCGCCATTCCATAGGCGATAGTGGCAGAAGTAGTAGTTTTGCCCACGCCTCCTTTACCGCCAACTAAAATGAGGCGACGACCCAAACTAATAAAGTCTGGCAATCCTGGATCAATTTTATCGGGGAAAGAGACATTTTGTGCTAGATTGCTGTCTATTTGATAAGCTTCAGGAGGCTGTATTTTATCTAATAGCTCGGATACAGCAGCCTCTCCTAAAAGCTCCTTTTGCTGCTCGAATAATAGCCATAGGGGTTTATCGCCAGCTAAATCAGTAAATTTACTAATAATATCTTCTTGTTCTAAAGCTCGATCGCTGTCTTGAGTATTTTCGATTACTTGATTGATAAAAATGCCTCCGCAAGCGATTTCTAACTTATCTAAACCTTCAATAAATCGCCTGGTTTCTAGAAAACTCATGGGTTCGGCGATCGCAATTGCTAAACAAGCCGTACTTTCATTCCCTTGTAACAGTTCACGTCCCGCACTTAATTCTTCTTGTAAATCCTTGAGAAAATCGTCTGCTTCATCGGGAGTATACTTCCCAGAAAAAGTCTTACTCATGTAGCGATGCTTCTCTTGGAATAACTCCAAAGTCTCTAGCATCTCATCGAGAAAATCCATTAATTTAAACAGATTTAAAGTATGACCGCTAGGAGCCATATCTACCACAACACGGTCGTATTCTTTATCGCTAAAGAGCCTTTGAATTTCTAATAAACCCATCAACTCATCTAATCCAGGCCAATCCAAGTCCCAAACAGGGGTTAAATCTTCTCCTTCGACAAAACTACCCCGTTCGACTAATAATTCTAAAGTATCGCCATAACGCTCTTTAAAGTCTACTAGGAGTCTTTCTGCATCGAGATTTCTAACATAAAGATTGGGAATAGTATCGAGATTATTAGGACGGTCGCCAACATCTAATTGTAAAACATCTTCCAAAGAATGGGCGGGGTCGGTAGATACTAAAAGAATTTTTTCTTGAGGAAATTGTTTTGCCCAACGACAAGCAAATCCAGAAGAGATCGTACTTTTGCCTACTCCTCCTTTTCCGCTAAACATCGCAAGGTTAAGACGATCGAAAAATATCATGAGTAATTAGGTTATCTATTAATAATATGTAGCTTTCAGTACAAAGAAATAAAAGCAAATTTACCTCCTAAAAACTACGATTGAAACACAATCTTTTTATACTAACTACCTTAGTCTACCTATTTTAATATTGGCAACTTTTTTATATTTTTAACTATATGTTTTTAACTATATTGCTTGAATTATTAAAATCGCCTATTTTAATTTTTTCAAGACTGCGTATATAACTAAATATATTTTCTTTTTTAATTTAGGGGAATATACTAGTTTATTTTAATTGAACTTCAGTTATATTTATTCCAGGTGGGTAAAAATTTTATCCCCTAAGAATATAATTGAAAGTGAAATTAATAAGTCGTAATCAATTGCGATATATCAGTCTAGTCAACACACAAAATCGTATATTAATCATAGAGGACAATAACAATGGCAGTAGAAAAAACTAACTCTTCTTCCAGCTTAGCAGAAGTAGTAGATCGTATTTTAGATAAAGGTATTGTAGTTGATGCATGGGCGCGTGTTTCTTTAGTAGGGATCGAACTGATTGCTATTGAAGCTAGAATCGTTGTTGCTTCTGTCGAAACTTACCTCAAATATGCAGAAGCTGTGGGCTTGACCTCTCAGGCTGCTGTTCCTGCTGTATAAAATACAAGAATAAGTTAGAAAGTATCAATAATTTGGTACTTTCGAAACTTACCTCAAATATGCAGAAGCTGTGGGCTTGACTTCTCAGGCTGCTGTTTCTGCTGTATCAAAAAGTAATAATGGGTTAGAAAGTATCAATAATTTGGTACTTTCTTTTTCAATAAATTTATTTATGCATACTTTGTAATTAGTATTTAAGCAAGTATATTTAATTCCATCAAAATATCTAAAAAAATATATTTTCCATCGATTTTATTGTAAACAAATAAATTTAGAGGTATTTTAATCTATGATTTTATCTGATTTATGGGCAGATTCTCGTAA
>CAYXWE010000008.1:0-13093 GCA_964468145.1 uncultured Pleurocapsa sp. | reverse complement strand
ATTTAGAGGTATTTTAATCTATGATTTTATCTGATTTATGGGCAGATTCTCGTAAGCAAAGACAAGCCGAAATTAATAATTTAAAGCAACAAGTTCAGCAGTGGAAAAAGCAAACTCAATCAGAGCGTAGTTTAGTGCAAGAAGAATTAAAAATTCAAGCTCAAGAAATACGTCAAACTCTCAGTAATTTTACCGCTGATTTGCAACAACAAGGAGATCGAGATCGAAAACAACGCCAAAATCAAAACAGAAATCGCCATATAGAAGTCGCTAAATTAATTGAAGAATTTGCTAATAAAAGAGAAAATTATCGCGTTGAGCTATCAACAAATGCTCAAATACTAGCCCAACAACTACAAAATTTTCATCATAATTTGCAATATAGTGTTTGGGGCATTAACACGGATATAAAAACATATTCTTCTGAGAAATCTCCTAAAACCAAAAGCAAAACTTCTACGCCAACGGAATCAAAACGGCCAAAACAGTCTCCAGCCCCAGAATTATCTGTAAAGCCAAAAACTAGGGTAGAAAAAATTTATCAGTTAATTAAAGAATCGAAAGGAATTGGTCTCACTGAGATCGAACAAGAATTCAATCTAGAAAGAAAAGTAACCATTGAATCAATCAGAAAACTAATTCAAGAAAGTATGATAGAACAGCGCGATCGCCTTTACTTTGCTGTGTCATAGATTTATGTAATTTTTTCCTGTTTATCCCTAACAAGTAAGACCTAGTTCTATGCAGAAAACAGATATTATTTTTCAAATTAGAGAATTGCCGAATCAGTTAGAAAAACTCAAAAAAGAGCTTTTTACTGGATGCTTTTCTCTAGAAGTTCGTGGAGAGTTTACTTGGACTCTCTATTTTCGTGTTGGTCGTATTTCTTGGCAATCAGGGGGAATTAATCCTGGTGAGAGATGGCAAAGATACTTAAAGCAGTTTTTGCCAAATTTGCCCTCAAAAGAATCTGCTTTATACATGAATTTAAAAGATGCCAATCAACAATATCAATGCTTGGTAGATTTATTACGTAAGCGTTTAATTTCTAGAGATAATGTTGGTAATTTTATTGATAGTATTATTACAGAATCATTGTTAGATATTTCAATAAATTGCTATCAAAATAAAAATGTAAAAATTCGTTGTACCACTAATACTGAAAAAACCTTAAAAATAATCTTACACCTTCTTGATTGCTCCTATCTTGTTAAGCAGGTTACCACAATATTTTCTCAATGGAACAATAGTCAATTAGCTAGTTATTCACCTAATTTTTATCCGATCGTCGAGCAAAGCAACATACTGGAAGAGTATAAAATCGACCCAGAAAATAGCTTTATTTTATCCTTGATTGATGGGACAGTCAGCATCCACAACATAGCTTGGCAAACGAAAAAAAGTATCGTGGAAATTGCTGATTTTTTAGCTCCATTAGTTATAGGCAAAATTATTAGTCTATCTCCCGTTGCCGTACCCCAAAAAGCTAATTCATTAAAAAATAAAATAGAAAAGCTACCACCAAGCTCTTCTAGCCAAATACTGTCTTCTACTAAGCAAAAATATTTGATTGGTTGTGTTGATGATAGCCTATTAGTGTGCCAGAATTTAGAAAGTATTGTGGCTAAAGCAGGATACAATTTCTTAGGTATTCAAGACCCAACTAGAGCTGTCATGGTTTTCTTGAAAAATAAGCCAGATTTTATCTTTCTCGATCTAATTATGCCAGTTGTTAACGGATACGAATTATGCAGTCACCTGAGAAGAGTTCCTATTTTTAAAGATATACCAATAGTCATTCTCACAGGAAAAGATGGTTTAGTAGATCGAATGCGAGCCAAGATGATAGGTTCAACGGATTTCATTAGCAAACCAGTCGATGAAAAATTGGTAATCGAAATGATAAATAAACATATTTCAATAAGGAGATAAATTATGGCAAATGTACTCATAGTTGAAGATAGTGCTGTAGAAGCACAAAAAATTACTAATTGTTTGAGCAAACAAGGTTTTGCCGTATCTGGAGCGGGTAGTTCTGAAGAGGCTCAACTTAGGCTTATGCAACAACAACCAGATTTAATTGTTTTAGACGTTATTTTGCCTGGTCAAAGTGGCTTTGAATTTTGTCGCCAACTGAAAGCCAATCCTAGTACGAAAGACATTTTTGTAGTTATGTGTTCCTCAAAAAATACAGCAGTCGATAAAGAATGGGGTGTCATGAGCGGTGCTGATGACTATGTGACGAAGCCCTTTGATGAAAGAACTTTAATTCAAGCAGTCAGTAAGTTCATTTAGATTAAAATTTGGAAAAAGCCTATGCTCCCTGCAAGCCAAAGTCAAAAATCGATCGCGCCAATTCAATTCCAGGATAGTCAGCTATCTTCTGGAGAGAGATTTTTAAGATTTCCCCTCAACTCCCAAGTTAATAGTTTATTATCTTTGTCGGATTTACAAGGGACAATTAGTATTCGATTAAAAGAAATTTTGCCCGTTCCTCATATTTCTGAATCCTGGCTGGGAATAATTAACTGGAGAGGAGAAGCAATTTGGATTCTCGATTTGGCTGGCTTTTTGGGCGAAGCTCATTGGTGTCGCCAAGAAGTTATTAGTAATGAAGCAATGGCGATTTTGATTCAAGTCAAAACTCAAACTATTGGCTTATTAGTTCAGCAAGTTCATACGATTGAATCTTATGAACTTGCTGAATTATTGCCAGTTGTCGAATCCATGATTCCTCCGCAACAACAAAAGTTTTTTCAGGGATATTTTCTCGACTCTGATGGACAACCTCTTATGGTACTCAATATTCCTAACTTAGTAACTGCTCTAAGCTAAGTCAGTTAACACTCAACAGCCAACAGTCAATAAATAACATTGAGGGCGAAGCCCAATAACTGCTAACTGAATAACTGAATAACTGATAGCTGCTAACTGAAACTATATAATAAAGAAATCAAATGACAACGCAACAAATCCTAAACACTTTAACTAGCCTTCAAAACGAACTTAACCAAGCAGACTGGTTGGAAACAGAGCCTCTAAGAGATCGTATCCTAGAGATGATTGAGTTAATGGGTAGTATGTCTGCTGCAAATTCAGCACAGGCTGTAGACTCCCAGAAGCTAGAAAAAATTGCCAGTGCAATTCGCAAGACAGGCAGTTTGGATAGTTTGTTAAACACTACTGTTTCAGAGTTAAAAAAAGTTTTAGATGTTAGCAGGGCTTTAGTATACAGATTTGAAAATAAAAAATCTGGTGTTGTGGCAGCAGAAGCTTTAGTTAGAGGCTTTACTCCCATGATAGGTGAGAGTATCCCCTTAGAAGGATTTGGTTTAGAAAAAAGCGATCGAGAAGCATCTTATTATTACAAGCAAATAAATAATATTGAAGAAGCTAATTTAACGCCCTATCAAAATCAAACGATGGAGCGTTATCAAGTTAAGACTAGTGCTTGCGTGCCTATTTTGCATGATAATTCAGTATGGGGATTGTTAGTAGTTCAGCAGTGCAACACAGAGCGTATTTGGTTAGAAAGCGATATTGCTCTATTAGATGCTGTTGCTCAAGAGATGTTTGTCCAACTACAAGTTGCTGATATTCGAGGGCAGTTAGAGCAGAAAGTAGCAGGAGACAGAGTACTATCTCAAGTTACTAATAAAATTTTAGAGTCCAAAAATATTGATAATATTTTTAACTATGCTTGCGATTCATTAAGAAATTTCATCAAGTGCGATCGCGTTTCTATTTATAAATTCGATGATAATTGGAATGGAGAATTTGTTACCGACTCTAGGGGTGCGGGTTGGGTCAATCTTTTAGAAGAACAAAAACAAAACCGAGCTATTGTCGATAATATTAATAGTTGTAGCGTCAAAGATCTAGCGAATAAATCTCAGTTTATTGCTAATGGAGATACTTATATTCGCGCTCGCCAAGGTAAGATTTTCGACCATAGTCAAATTTACAGAGTCACTAATGACATATACAACTCTGGTTTCTCAGATTGTTATATTCAGGTTTTAGAGTCTTATCAAGCTAAAGCCTATATTATCAGTGCGATCTATCGTAACAATGAGCTTTGGGGCTTAATTGCAGCTTTCCAAAATTCCGATGTTCGCGAATGGACTCAAGAAGAAATCGATCTAGTTGCCGAAACTGGAAAGCAATTAAAAGTAGCAGTTCAACAGGACTTATATCGCAAGCAAATAGAAGCCAATACCTTAGAGTTACAACGCAAAGCCAATCGAGAAAAAACTCTCTCTGGCATTGTAGAAAAAGTTCGTAATTCCCTAGAGATACAAAACTTATTCGACATTACGGTTCGAGAAATCCGTCGCTTTATGGATGCCGATCGCGTGGGAGTATTCATGTTCTATCCCAATGCTGGCTATGATGATGGGGAATTTGTGGCAGAAGATGTCGTAGGAGGCTATCCTTCGGCGATTAAAAATAAAATTCACGACCATTGTTTTGGCGACCAATACGCGGATCAATACGCCAATGGTAAAGTTCAAGCTGTTTCCGATATCTATAATAGTGGCTTAAGCGATTGTCATATTGATGTTTTGTCTGATTATGAAATCAAGGCTAATCTAATTGTTCCTTTGATTAAAAATAAGCAATTATGGGGACTATTAGCGGTACATCAATGCAGCGCACCTAGAGAATGGCAACAGGAAGATATTGAATTTATCCAACAGGTAGCTGCTCAATTTGGAGTAGCTCTCCAACAAGCCGAAGCACTCAAACAAAGTAAGCTACAACTACAGAGAGAAAAAACTCTTTCTGGTATTGTCGAGAAAATCCGCAAGTCTTTAAATCTACAAGAACTATTTAACACTACAGTAAAAGAAGTTCGTCGCTACATCAAAGCAGATCGCGTAGCAGTATTTGAATTTTTTCCAGGGACGAATTTTGATGATGGGGAATTTGTGGCAGAAGATGTAAATGCTAATTATCCTTCGGCAATTAAAGAAAAAATCCACGACCATTGTTTTGGCGACCAATATGCAGATAAATATGCCGATGGTTACGTCCAATCTGTAGCAGATATTTATGAAGAAGGGTTATTAAGCGACTGTCATATCGAAATTCTTTCTAAGTTTGAAATCCGAGCTAATTTAATCGTACCTTTAATTCGCAACAAAGAATTATGGGGTTTAATGGCGGTACACCAATGTAGTGCGCCCAGAAAATGGCAACAAGATGAGATTAAATTTATTCAAGAAGTAGCTGCTCAATTTGGTGTGGCTCTGCAACAAGCCGAAGCTCTCAAGCAAACCCAACAGCAATTAAAAAGAGAGCGAGCAATTCAATCAATTGTTTCTCAAGTCAGACAGAATATTGACCTTCAGTTAATTTTCAACAGTACTTGTCGCGAAGTGCGTCAATTTTTAGATGCAGATAGAGTAGGTATTTTCAAATTTGACCCAGGCAGCGACTATAACTATGGTTCGTTTATCGCCGAAGATGTGCTAAATGAATATACTTCAGCAGTTAAAGCCAAAGTTAAAGACCATTGCTTTGCTAGTAAGTATGGTGATAAGCGTAAAATGTGGATTTCTGTTACTAATAATGTGGAAAAATCCGACCTCAAAAGCTGTCATAAAGCAATTTTAGGCAAGTTTGAAGTAAAAGCTAATTTAGTGATTCCTTTATTTGTCGGTGACGAATTGTGGGGTTTATTTGCCATCCATCAATGCGATGCACCTCGCAACTGGCAAACAGAAGAAATTGAATTTGGCAAACAGGTTACATCTCAATTGGGTATTGCCCTGCAACAAAGAGAATATCTCAAACAAGTTGAGGAGCGTAATGCTGACTTAGATAGGATTGGTAAGTTAGATGAAGAGATTACTAAAATTATCGAAAAACTCTCTGATAGTCAAGGAGAAATCAAGGAATTTTTCAATTACACTTGCCGACAATTGCGCCAGCTTCTAGGGTGCGATCGCATTTCTGTGTATAAGTTTTACCCCAACTGGGGTGGCGAATATATTGCCGAATCTGTAGGTAGTCAATGGAATCCTCTCGTAGGAGATGGTATCAAAACAGTTTGGGATGATACCCATCTTCAAGAGACTCAAGGAGGGCGTTACATTAAGGGCGAAACCTATGTAGCCCATAATATCTACGAAATGGGGCATCAACAATGCCATACCGATCTGTTGGAACAATTCCAGGTCAAGTCTTATATTATTGCTCCTATTTTTGCTGGTAAAAAGCTTTGGGGATTATTAGCAGCTTATCAAAATGATGATTTCCGTCATTGGAAAGACGACGAACAGAAACTCGTCACTAAATTGGGTTCTCAGTTAGGAATTGGGATCAAGCAGGCAGAATATATTGAAAATCTCCAAAATATTGCCGAGGCAGAGCAAGCTCTAACGAATATTAGTAACAGAGTGCGTCAAGTTACGGATTTAGACATGGATTCGACCTTGAGCAACATTGTATCGGAGGCACGCAATCTCTTAAAATGCGATCGCGTTGCCATTATCAAGTTTGGTAAAGATTGTTCCCAAGCATCTTTAGTAGAGTCTGTAGGTAAGGATTGGATGCCTTGGGTAAGTCCTAGTGGGAATAAGGTATTTACCGATGACAATCTCCAAGAAACCAATCTGAAAGTATATCGTCAAGGCAAGCCTGTAGTGGCAAATGATATCTACGCCATGGATTATCCCCAGTGTTATGTAGAAGTCTTAGAAGAATCTCAAGTTAAGTCTTATGTCACTGCTTCGATTTTTGTAGATGGAGAACTTTGGGGTTGGTTTGGTACTTACCAAAATGGCGAGGCTCGTAACTGGAAAGACTACGAAATCACTATTATTGAGAAATTTGCCGATCAAACAGGAGTAGCGATCGAACAAGTCCAATCTTTCCGAGAGTTGCAGGATAAAAATGCTCAGCTAGAACAAACCGCACTGCAAGAAAAAACTCTTGCCAGAGCAATCGACCAAATTCGCCAAGCTCAAGATTTAGATTCAGTTTTTCGCAATGTATTACCTGGCATTCGTGGAGTTTTAAAATGCGATCGCGTATCTGTCTATCAATTCATGCCCGACTGGAGTGGGGTTTATGTCGCAGAATCTGTGGGTAATGAATGGAATCCTTTAGTGGGAGAAAATATCAAAACTATCTGGGAAGATACCCATCTTCAAGAAACCAAGGGCGGACGCTATGCTAATGGCGAAACCTATGTAGGAAATAATATCTATGAAATGGGACACCAACAATGTCATATAGACTTGTTAGAGCAGTTCCAGGTTAAGGCTTATGTCATCGCGCCTATCTTTGTCGGAAAAAAACTTTGGGGTCTGTTTGCTGCTTATCAAAACGATGATTTTCGTCATTGGGCAGATAGAGATGTAAATCTGATTACTCAAGTAGGTACTCAGCTAGGCTTGGGAATTCAGCAAGCAGAATCCTTTAAAGAGCTAGAACGCAAAAATAATGCTCTTAGTCAAGTCACAGCCCAAGAAAAAGCTCTAGGGCGAGCTATGAACAGTATTCGTCAAGTTCAAGACATGGATAGTGTATTCCGCAGCATCTTACCCGATTTTCGAGGAGTTATACAATGCGATCGGATGTCTGTGTATAAATTCTTGCCTGATTGGGGAGGCGAATATGTAGCGGAATCGGTTGGTAGCGAATGGGTGCCTTTAGTGGGAGAAAATATCCGAACTGTTTGGTCAGATACTCATCTCCAAGAAACTCAAGGAGGACGCTATGCCAAAGGTGAAACCTATGTCGCAAACAGTATTTACGAAATGGGACACCTCCAATGTCACATAGATTTATTAGAGCAATTCCAAGTCCAAGCTTATGTTATCGCTCCTATCTTTGTGGGTGAAAAACTGTGGGGCTTACTGGCAGCCTATCAAAACACAGGTGCAAGACAATGGACTCAAAGTGAAGTTGACCTAATTACCAGATTGGGAAGTCAGTTAGGAGTTGGTTTACAGCAATCGGAATACGTCAAAGAACTACAGAAAAACACTCAAGAATCTGCGAGAAAAGCCGAACGCGAAAGTAATATTATTCGCTTTTCTAGTCGTTTGGTAGAAACTCTTACGGATTTAATTCAAAAAAATCAAGATTCTCAAGCAATCTTTAAATTTGCTACTAGGGAACTGCGCCGTATCTTAAAAACAGATAGAGTGGGCGTATTTAAGTTCCATCCCGACTTTAGCGGTGAATTTATTACCGAATCGGTAGATAGGGAATCTATTTCCCTAGTTGGTACGGAATTAGCCAGAGTTAGCGATACCTATCTCCAAGAAAATCAAGGGGGACGCTATGCTCGTAAAGAGAGTATTGCCATACCCGATATCTACAACGCAGATCATACCGATTGTCATATAGAGCTACTAGAAAAATGGGGAACTAAAGCCTATGCGATTGCCCCTATCTTCAAAGGAAATAAGCTCTGGGGCTTACTAGGGATGTATCAAAACAGCGCGATACGTCATTGGGAAGCCTCTGAAATCGCAATTTTAGAGCAAGTAGGAACTCAAATCGGGATTACTCTCCAGTTTTCAGAATTCTTCAATCAAGTGCAAGAACAAGAAATACAATTACAAACTTCGGCACAAAAAGAAAAAGAAGCCAGAGAGCAACTCCAAATGGAAGCGTTAAAAATGCTCCGCGCTCTGCAACCCTCTTTCCAAGGAGATTTAACCGTCCGCGCTCCTATGTCTGAAACCGAACTAGGCACAATTGCTGATGGTTACAACACTACTATCACCAGCCTCCGAGAATTAGTCAAACAGGTTAAAGATGCTGCAGTAAAAGTAGGCGAAACCTCCGACCAGAGCAGCTTCTCTGTAACTCAGCTTTCTTCTCAAGCTCAACAGCAAACCAGTCAGATGAAAGATGCTCTGCAACAGTTACAGGCTATGGTGCGTGCTACAGAAGCTGTGGCGAATAATGCTCAAAAAGTAGAATACGCAGTCCAAGAAGCAAATAAAACTGTTAATGCAGGGGATTCCATGATGGAGCGTACTGTAGACGAGATGCTAGAAATTCGCGAAACTGTATCCCAAACCGCTAAGAAGATTAAACGCTTGGGGGAATCTTCTCAGAAAATCTCTAAGGTAGTTAACCTAATTGAAAACTTTGCTACTCAAACCAACCTTCTAGCCTTAAATGCTGCTATTGAGGCAACTCGTGCGGGAGAATATGGTAAAGGCTTCGCGGTAGTAGCAGATGAAGTTCGCTCTCTAGCCTATCAATCTGCTAGTGCCACCACAGAAATCGAACACTTCGTTCAAGATATTCAAAAAGAAATCAACGAAGTAACCGAAGTCATGGAAGTAGGTATTTCTCAAGTAGTCAAAGGTTCGGACTTAGTAGATGAAACCAGAAGCTCTCTAAGTGCCATTGTTTTAGCCACTAACGAAATCAGTAGCCTAGTAGCAGGAATTACGCAAACTGCGAATAATCAAAGTCAACAATCCCAAACTCTAACTTCTGCCATGACAGAAGTATCTCAAGTAGCCCAAAAAACCTCGGAAAGTTCCATGCAAATTTCTGAATCTTTCCGTAAGTTACTAACTACTTCTCAAAACTTGCAAACCAGCGTCAGTAAGTTTAAAGTCGACTAACAACATTGAGCATTTATCATCAAACATTGAACATTTGTTGTTAATAACTATCAATGCTAGGTGATAAATGCTAACTCATAGCTAAATATTAAATGCTGAATGTTAAATGTTAAATGTTTAATCCGAATTCCCAAGATCGACTAACTCAATATTTTCTCGAAGAAGTTACCGAACTTTTAGATTCTATTGAGCAAAATTTATATGGTTTGTTAGAAGAGAAAACTACTGACAAAGTTCATACTTTGATGCGTAGCGCCCATACCATCAAAGGTAGTGCTGCTAACATGGAGCTAAAAACGATCAAAACCATCGCTCATCATTTAGAGGATGTTTTTGAATCTCTGTATGCTGAAGATTTAACAATCGATCCAGAGTTAGGCTCTCTATTATTAGACGGTTATCAATGTCTGCGTAATCCTTTAACTGCCACGTTATCTGGTAACGAATACGATGAAGAACAGGCATTAGATCGAACTGCGACGGTTTTTGCCAATTTACAGGAAAAATTAGGAGATTTCTTTGGTCGAGAAGCGCCGATTCCTTCTTCCGAAGAATTGGGTTTTGATGTTGTGGGGTCAATTTTTGCTGAGAGTATTCCCCAAGATTTACAAGATTTCGAGGAGGCAATTGGCACTCAAGACACCAACCAGATTCTAGATAAACTGGTTTCAGTAGCTCAATTTTTGCAAAATATTAGCTTATCTTACGATTTACCAGGGCTTGCTGCGATCGCAGAAGCTAGTTTGGCTGCGGTAGAAAGAAATACCGATGATATAGTCTCGGTGGCTATAGTAGCTTTAGAAAACTTTTATTTAGCTCAAAATGCTATCATATCTGGCGATCGCACTTCTGGAGGCGAAATTTCTGCTCAACTTCAAGAATTAGCAGGAATAGAAGAATCAGAAACAATAACTGCAACCCCAGAAGAGTCAATTCCCGATCTTACGGAATATTCTACAATTGCCGAGCAAGCAATTGTAGAATCTACCGCAATGGTAGAATCGGTTACAGATACAGAATTGTTTGAACCATCTCCATCAGTACAAAACACAGTTACAGAGTCTAAGTCTAATGACTTAGAATCAGAGAGTATAGAAGAAGAAGAATCCGACTCGCAGATATTTGCAGCTTTATTCCCCCAAAACAAGCAAAATAAAGCTCAAGTTCCCGAAGTTCTCGCCCCAGCTACAACTAAAGAGCCGATTTCCCCGATAGATCGCATCTTGCAGTCAATTTGGATTGCTAAACCAGAGCAAACCATCGAATTTACTCCCACTCCTCAAAAGTCTTCTAAGACTCAAAATTCCGAGTCTCAAGGTAGTATCCGAGTTGCGGTAGAGCAATTAGAGAATCTATCTCAGGCAATGGGAGAGTTATTAATCGACGATAATTTACAAACTCTGCAAACCGAGCAATTCCACAATTCTACCAGAGAAGCTCTTCAGCAACATCGCTCCTGTCAGCAACAACTAAATGAGATTTATGATTGGTGGGATAAACAATTTTTGCGATCGCGTCATCGTCGCCGAAGAATATCTCGAAACCCTAATCATATGCGAGGGTCAGCTTCTTTAGAACATAATTCAAAGTCTCAAAAGTTCGATCCTCTAGAGATGGATGTATACAGCGATCTTCACATATTGCTACAAGGCTTTAATGAAAAAATCACCAAATTAGGAGAAAAAATCGAAACTATCGAAAAATTTGCTAGCGAATCTCGGTTTAATACAGTTAAGCGAAAACAAGCTCTTTCCCAAGCACAAGACAATTTGCTCAGTGCTAGAATGGTATCTCTAGCAATGGTATTAGAGCGTTTTCCTCGAATGCTAGCGCAAATGGTAGCGAGTCACAAAAAGCCAGCCGAATTAAAGCTCAAAGGCGGGGAAATTCAAATTGATAAAGCAATTTCTGATAAATTATACGAACCTCTCCTGCATTTAGTCCGTAATGCCTACGATCATGGCTTAGAAGATGCTGATACTAGAAATCAGCACGGTAAATCAGCAACAGGAACAATTAACATTCGAGCTTACAATCAAGGCAATCGTACTTTTATTGAAATAGAAGATGATGGCAGAGGTTTGAATTGGGAACGTATCCGAACCAAAGCTGTCGATCGAGGCATATTATCCTCGTTAGATGCAGAAAGAGCTTCTCAAGCCAGATTAGCAGAAATTTTATTTCAATCGGGATTTTCTACAGCTGACTCTGTGAGCGAACTCTCAGGAAGAGGAGTCGGCTTAGATGTAGTACGAAATCAAATTGAAAATTTGGGAGGACGAATTTCTCTCGATTCGCAAACTGGAAAAGGTACAAAATTTGCCTTGCAATTACCTTTAAACTTAACTACTTCTCGCCTTTTAATTTGTCAAGCTCAAGGAATGGTGTATGCAATTATTTCTGATACTATCATCAGAATTATCGCTCCCCAAGCAGACCAAATTACTACACAAGCTTCTGCTATCGGTCAAGGAGAACAAACTTTTCTTCGTTGGGAAGAAGAAGGACAAAAAACCTTAATCCCCATCGCAGATATTAGCTCCTCCATTAATTATCAATATCCTGTATTTAAACGTACCACTAATTCTATCCTTAAGACTTTTCCGATTAAAAAAGCCTATCGAGTACCCCCTCTCTTATTATTGCAAAATCGAGGCGAGTATATTTGCTTAAGAGTTGCAGAAATTATTGTCGAACAAGAATTAGTAATTAAATCTTTAGGGACAATTATTGACCTACCAGATTATATTCAAGGTTATACTGTGCTGGGAGACGGTAGCTTTACTTTAGTAATCGAACCCCATCTCTTACTCAGCCAGGGATGGAAGGATATTACAAGCTATAGTTCTAAGCTTGAAGCTATTACCCCCACCCTTTCTGCTGTAGAAGAACAATCTCAACCAATTCTTACTCCAGAAAATATTATTACTTCCGAAGCAAAATATAAGCTGTTGATTATAGAAGATTCTGTATTCCAAAGACAAAGTTTAGTAAACACTCTTGAAAAATTCAACTATGAAATAGTAGAAGCCTCTAATGGACAAGAAGCGATCGAAAAATTACAACAAAACAAAGATATTGCGCTGATTATTTCTGATATAGAAATGCCTACTATGAACGGTTTTGAATTCCTTTCTCACAAACAAAAAGACCCCAGCATAGCGCAAATTCCTGTAATTATGGTTACTACCCGTAGCAGTCAAAAACACCGACAATTAGCCTTTTCCCTCGGTGCAAATGAATACCACACTAAACCTTATTCCGATTCTGAATTGCTCAATTCGATTAATCAGTTAACAGTTAACAGCGAGCAGTTATCAGTTATCAGTTGATAGGCATCAGCGAACAGTTTCCTCCTTTGCCCTATTAAGCGATACTTGTCCTCATAGGGAGACAATAAGGACGTAGTCAGTTAACAGCAAACAAAATACTAATACCAATTCTCTATAACAATGCACTCTTCTAAAAAATTATTCTCTTGTACCTTT
>CAYXWE010000007.1:0-18939 GCA_964468145.1 uncultured Pleurocapsa sp. | reverse complement strand
TAGCTCCACTTTATTAAACACAAAATAGATAATGTTCGTAGTCATGGCTTTAGCCCAGACCTTGTTGTGGCTCGATCGCTCTTTAGGGTTAACTACAAACCTTACTTTATTTAGGTTGAGCTACTTATAACAGCGATCGACTAATTGAGGCGAAAATAGTGACTGCAATCGCTAGGGACAATGAAATATAAAATTAGCTATACTTGTTTTTATTAAAAAAAACTTAATAATTGCTACATAATTATCAGATTTATCTTCTATATTCGTAGATTGAGATCGAGCATCGCCAAAACGATTAGCTACTATCGGCATCTCTAGCCATAGACCCAACTATAAGATGAATCAAGATCCCAAACACAATTCAGATTATCATCAGAAAGATAAATCAGAACGTCGTGCAGCAACCCCTACTAGTTGGGCGCGCAAGGTAGCGATCGCCGTTACCATTTTATTATTGGGTGGGGCTGGTAGCGGACTAATCTATAGTTGGTATTTCATACAGCGCAAACTAATACCCCTGATCGAAACCGAAGCGGGAAATTATTTACATCGCCCCCTAGAATTGGGCAAACTACGAAGCATCTCCCCTACGGGAGCGAGTTTTGGGCGCAGCACCCTACCCGCTACTCAAGACAATCCCGATTTTGTTAAGGTCAAGCAGGTTCGAGTAAATATTGCGCCATTATATTTTTTGCGTACTCGCAAACTTAAATTAGACATTATTCTCAAACAATCCGATGTCTATATAGAGCAAGATAAATCAGGGTTGTGGACTCCCACTAAATTTGGTTCGGATGAAGAGTCGGGGGGCGGTCTAAAAGTAGAAGTGACATCGATCCAAGTTCATGGCGGACAGCTTTCTTTGGTGGCATACAATCGGGATGCAGGAGAATTAAACCCAGCGGTAATAGCAAAAGTTGATGAGGCTGAGATTCGTCCTATCGATTCGGCGATCGCTTTTAATGCTAATGCAGAATTATTCCAGGGTGGTAAATTTGTTCTTAATGGTTTGGGGAATAGTAAGACTGGAGTAATTGATATTAAGGTCGATGGAAAACAATTACCAGCAAGAGAAATTAGCAATTTACTAGCCTTACCCATTGAATTCCAACAGGGCAGTATTAATGGAGAATTAGACATTACCCTGGTAGACTCTCCCATACCTCTACTAGATGGGACATTAGATCTCGATGGTGTCAGCCTACAGATTCCCAATTTAGTTAAACCCTTTAGTAATAGCGATGGCAAAGTAAGCTTCCAAGGTTCGTCAGTAAGGCTTTTAGATATTGCAACTAACTTTGGGGAAGTATCGGGGATAGCTTCTGGCTCGATCGATTTAGCCGAAGAAGGAGATTATCAGATCGATACCCAGATAAAGCCCATAGGAGCAAACAAAGTTGTCGAAGCCCTAGAATTAGAAGCTCCCGTACCCTTAAAAGGAAAGATCGAGGGAGATGTTAGGGTTAGGGGTGCAATAGAAGCCCCCGTGATTGGTATTGATGTGGCAACTACTGGCGATAGTACCGTCGATCGAGTAGATTTTGCCCAAATCGATGCCAATTTAGAACTAATAGATACTACCCTGTCGGTAAGACAGTTTGATAGTACCCTCAAGAGTGGTGGAACGATTAGCGGTAATGGCAAAATTCAATTAGACGAAGCCCAAAATATCGCTTTTAATCTGCAAGCAAATAATATTTCGGGTAAAGCGATCGCCAAAAGCTACGATAATGAGTTACCCGTAGATATAGGCAATATTTCTGGTACTACTAATTTATCCGCCCAAGCAGGAAATCTCGACACCCTCAGATTTGATAACACTCAAGCTAACTTAGCTTTAGGTAACGGTATAGTAGAGCTAAAAAATCTCAATTACGATCGCGGTGTCTGGACATCGGATATTATTTCGTCGGAGGTAGAGTTTGGTAGTTTGCCCTTTGGTAAAGGTAGTGCCGAAACTATTGCTCGCGGTTTGGTTAATGGTAAATTTAAAGCATCGGGAACAAAAGATCTGGGCAATCTAAATCTAGTTAAGGCTGCAGGGAAGGCAGAGTTGGATACTGTTGGAGGAAGAATTGCTATTCCCAAAATATCCCTGGCAAATGGTGACTGGAATGCAGATGTGGATACGAAAAATCTAAAACTGCAGCGTTTATTTCCCGATTTACCCGATGAATTTAACGACAATCTCAGTGGAGAATTTTATCTAACGGGTAATATCCCCGATGTAGCCCAGCCCCAAACCTTAATTAATGGTTTTGGCGACTTAACCTTAGCAGAAGGACAAGTTAGAGTAGACGATTTAAAAATTATCGATCGCGACTGGACAGCAACCGCCCAAGGTACAAATCTCAAGCTCAAGGAATTAAGCTCTACTACCCCCGACCAATTTGCAGGATTAATTAATGGCAAACTAAAACTAGCAGGAACTACCGATAACGTTACGCCCCAAGGTATCTTAGCTCGGGGTAATGGCAGCCTAACTGTACCAGAAGGAACGTTTCAAGCAGAGCAACTAGCGATCGCCGATGGAGCATTTAAGGCTCAAGTCATACCCCAACAGGTAGATCTAGATTTATTTGCCGATCCTAACTCCGACGATCTCGAACTAAAGGGACAACTGGGAGGAAAACTAGCGGTCACGGGACAGGTAGACAATCTCAGCCCCACTGCGGTATCTGCCCAAGGAGATCTTACCTTTAGTCGGGGAATAGATCTTTTGGAGCAGCCTTTTGATGCCCAAGTAGCCTGGGATGGGAGACGATTGGATGTAATTGAAGCAATGGGCTACAGTTTGAATGCTAGAGGTAAAATTGAACTCGATCCTTCATTTTTTAGCGATATTCCCGATAAGCTAGCAGCAGTAGATTACTTTGAGTTTGATGTCGATCGCGCGGAAAATATTGATATTACCAAATTGCGTTTGACCCTACCCAGTTGGGCGACTAATCTTGATTATTCAGGGAGGGGAGACTTTTGGGGGCAAATTAGTGGTATTCCCTCTGCGATGAAAATTGCAGGGAATTTGGCTGTAAAAAATTTTTGGGTAGAAGACATTAAATTTAATTCTCTACTAGCAGGAAACGTGCAAATATCTCCTGAAACGGGGGTTAGCCTCCAGCTAGAAGAAATTTTAACCGATCCTCTATTTGCACCTGCTGCAGATCTAGAGATGGATCGGCGACCTCTAGATAAAATCGAACTGGTGCTAGACAAAGATTTCTCTCCTCTAGCCTTTACTTTTATCCAAGACTATCTATCGGTAATGGGGACGGGAAAGCGAGAGATTGTAGAGATGAATACTCAGAATATACCTGTTGGGCTACTCAAAACCATCGCTCTTAAAAGTGACGACTTTCAATTACCCGAAAATTTCGCCATTCAGCCCGTAGGTGGCAAATTGTCAGGAGACTTTATTTTCAATCTCGATACTCTGGCAACTTCTGGCGAAAATGTAACAATCGAATCTCCTGCCTTGGCTAGTATTCGAGGCGATCTCCTCCAGGGTGACTTTCAGTATGTTGATGGTTATTTTGCCATTCAAGATGTCCAATTCAAACAGCGCAACAGCACCTACAAATTAGCAGGAAGCCTCCAGCAAAAGCCCGACGATATCGAGCTTGATGGCGCAGTAGCTATTGACGGGGGACAAATCCAAGATATCTTAATCGCTCTGCAAATTTTTGAACTGACTGACCTTAGTCGCTTATTTAGCAATCGCGGTTATGGTTTGGCAGCGGATTTATACGAATCTGCTACATCGCTTAATAAGCCTCCCTTATTCAATGTTGGGTTAGAAGATGGATCGATTATCGAACAGCTAGAGTTACTTGCTGCTATCCAAGCCTGGCTAGAAGAATTACAGCAGCAGCGACAAACTGCGATCTTTCCGCCGATTAAAAATCTTCGGGGAACTTTTGATGGAGAGGTTACTGTTGTCGGTTCTCTTAAGGAGGGATTAAACTCTAAATTTAAATTTCTTGGAGAAAAGTGGCGTTGGGGCAATGTAGTCAGCCAAAAAATCGTCGCTCAAGGCAGTTTCAAGCAAGGGATACTTACCTTACTTCCCGTTTCGATTCAGCTACAAAATGCGATTGAGAATAAATCCTCATCTCCCCAAAATGATGTATCCGATCCCACTTTATTCTTTACAGGGACTTATGGCGGAGAAACTCAATCAGGACAGTTTCGCCTAGTAGATATTCCCGTAAAACTAATCGAACAGCTATTTTCCATACCTCCAGAATTAGCTTTAGATGGTTTGCTCAATGCCAGTGCTAGTATAGCGGGAACGCCCGACGATCCCCAAGCTAGAGGGGAAGTAAGAATCGAGAATGCTTCTCTCAATGAAACTTCGATCGAATCTACCAAAGGCAGTTTCAACTACAGAAACTCTCGCCTCGACTTTTCCGCCAGCAGCCGAATCGCCAAAGATGCCGATCCTTTGATTCTCCAGGGTAATGTTCCCTATCAGCTACCTTTTGCTAAAGTCGAACCTGCCAGTAATTTGCTCGAACTCCAAGTAAACGTCAAAAACAAAGGTTTAGCTTTACTAGATATCTTTTCTCGTGGGGAATTAAAGTGGATCGATGGTCGAGGCAAAATTGTCTTGGATATTTCTGGTATTCTCGATGAAAAACAAAATCTACCCCGCAAACTAGTAGCCCAGGGTACTGCAACTATCGATAATGCTACTGTAGCAGCCAGAAGCTTGCCCCATAATTTAATTACCAATATCAATAGTCAGGTATTTTTTGACCTCAATAATATTTTGGTCAGCAGTTTTACGGGCAAAATAGGCCAAGGAGATATTTTAGCAGCAGGAACGATTCCCCTCAATAAAGCAGGTACTAAAGATCCTTTGACTGTAGACTTTGACGACATTACCGTCAAGCTACCAAAACTATACGATGGTGCTTTAAAAGGTAGATTACAAATTTTGGGTCAAGCTACCGAACCTGCGATCGCAGGTAATATTACTCTCTTTGACGGGACAATCTTTTTGGTAGACGATGAAGAGGCTACCGAAACCAAAGTAGCCCAGACAACTAGCGCGCAAATTACTGCCCTAAAAAGACGGAATGCAGACGAAGGAATAGCAGCCTTGACCCAGTACAGAAATCTCAAGTTAAAACTGGGGGAAGATATTAAAATCAGTCAACCGCCGATTTTTACCTTTGTCGCCACAGGAGATCTCAATATTAATGGGACTTTTCTCCAGCCTAGTCCCGATGGAATTATTAACCTCGAAAGGGGTCAGGTTAACTTATTCACTACTCAACTTAATTTATCGAGAGACTATCAAAATATCGCTCGTTTTTCCAGCAATAATATTCTCGATCCCTTTCTCGATGTAATCTTGACGGGTTCGGCGATCGAAACTATCGATCGCCGAACTATCCCTAGCGAAATTTCTCCCACTGAAAGACCAGATGCAGAAAACTTGGGTACTCTAGAAACCGTGAGAGTAGAAGCAAAAGTTAAAGGACTTGCCAGTCAAATTACCAATCGGATCGAACTTACTAGTAGTCCTCCTCGCTCTCAGGCAGAAATTGCAGCCTTACTTGGTGGTGGTTTTGTAGAAACTTTGGCAAACAATACTAGTACTTTTGGACTGGCAAGTTTGGCTGGTTCGGCATTGTTTGGTACTCTCAATTCTGAATTTAACAATGCTCTTCCTATTGGGGAGTTGCGTTTATTTCCAACTCAGATTTTGGGCGATGAAGAAAATACTGATGACAGCATCACCGACGGTATTGCAGGAGAGTTTGCTTTTGATTTGATAAATAACTTTTCTTTTTCGGTGCTAAAAATTCTCAATCTTAATGATGTGCCGATTCAATATGGTTTTCGCTATCGTCTGGACAAGAACTTTGTCCTTAGAGGTTCGACTAATTTTATTAATGATGAGGAGGATGGAAATAGCAGATTTTCGATTGAATTTGAATCGAGATTTTGATTGCTAATTTTAGTTTTTAGTTTTTATCGCAATCCTATTTGGTTTGTGAGAATTCTTATAGCTATATTTGCTGTTATTGGTTATTTGTCATTGGTCATTTGTTATAGTTTTCAAGACGTTTCTAATTGAGGCAATCTTGGCAATCTTCGCGATCGCTCTTTTAGGTGTAAGCCCGATCGCGCTATTTTTTGCTGGCTAAAAATATTAAGAATCTTTGCTAAAGTCATAAACTTGCAAGGAATAACAGCAGTAATTATTACCTATAATCTATTTGAAAAATAAATGGAATTAGAAACTAATTTTAAATTTATTCCCCTTTCTTTTAGTTGGGTTGCCATACACCCAAAACCCCAAGGAGTTATTCAGTTTATCGGTGGGGCTTTCTTTGGTTCTTTTCCCACTGTTTTTTATCGTTATTTTTTGAAGAAATTGTATGAAGCAGGATATAGCATCATTGTTTTGCCTTTTCGCTTTACCTTCGACCATTGGTCGGTTTCTTTGCAACTGTTGCGAGAACATTATGTTTTGCGTCAAATAATTATCGAGAAAGTAATTAATTTGGGGTACGACCCCGAAGTATATCTCAAAGATGCTAACTATCGCTGGGTAGGACATAGTTTGGGATGTAAATATATTCTTTTGTTGGAATTATTGTCGGGATTTGAAGCATCTGAAGCTGAGGAATTAATACAGTCTAATTTTCTATGGCAAAAAATTAAGCCCAATTTACCCGACTCCCAAGATGAAGAAGTTTTAAAAGTAGACCGCCAGCTAGAAAAGTATCGAGAACGGGTAGAAGATATTTATGATGAATGGCTGAGAATTAAAAAGAATATTGAAGCATTGGTAGGACACCATGTCGATCTGACTGGATTATTTTTAAGAAATGAGCCTTCTTTATTAATTGCCCCAGATATCAGCGATACTGATAGTGCTATTCCCATCGAAACAGTAGCACAATTAGTCGATCGCCTGAAAATAGGCGTGCGACCAACTAAAAAACAAACCCAATTATTAATCGAAAATAGTTCCTTGTTTTCGATTACCTCGATTCTCGCTTTTGCCAATGATGCGATCGCGGGTAACTTGCAAAATTCTACAGGAGATAGCGACGTTGCTTGGTTGGTTAGCAATCTCAAGCCTCGCTTGAACGGCGTTGCAGAGTTATCTAATGCCTATCATTTAGAGCCTCACGGACAACAAGTCGATAAATATGTATTTGATTTTCCTGGTGCGATAGTTGTTTGGACGACGGGGTTGGCATTTGCACCATTAATTCCTATTTCTCAACCAGCCAAAGCATTTTTTAATGAGGTTCGTAAGCCAATTATTAAAACTCTCTCTCAGCGAAAAATACTTGAGGATACGGCGATCGCTTTATTGTCGTCTGAGAATAATTAGATTATGATTTTTTATTTGCTGCTGGCAAAGGTAATGCAGGATAGTCGAGTTGATGTTTGCCAAAAGCTTGCTTTGCTCTGGTAATGAGATCGGTTTGAAACAGAAATTCATCTCGCGCATCTAGGGGATAAGCTTTAAGCTTAAATACTGTACCCCAGGGTTCTTCTGAGATGATTACGACAATCGGTAACTTGAGGGCTGTATATTTGCTGGTTTGAGCAGTTCGATAGAGAATTTTTTGCACGAGATTGATTTCTACATCATGGGCAAAATAAAAGCTAGTGACTACCTGGGCTTCTAACGCTCCTGCATTGGCGTTGGAGACTGCTTCTGTCCAAATTTTATTGTGGGGGATAGTAATAGTATTGTCATCTGGGGTTTGAATTCTGACAGAGCGCAAACCATAACCAATCACCTCTCCATAATATTCGCCGATTTTAATGCGATCGCCCACTCTATAGGGAGATTCAAATAGACCTACGATACCTGCAATAATCGAACTGGCATAATCTTTGAAGGCAAAACCCAAGGCGACTGCTACCGTACCAGTTACCGCCAGAATATTTTCTTTGGAGAGGTTAAGAAACATATTCATCAAAACTGCAATGGTAATAGTCAGTACCACCATGCGTAAAAAAGGTAGAAACTGTTTGACTCGCAACCGCCATTCTTTAGCGGTTCTTTCGGAAAGCCAATTAATCAACTTGTCCAAAATAATTAGGGTCAAATAGGCAGCCAATAAAATTAATAATCCCTGAAAAAGTTTATCTGCCGTTATATTGGAAATAATCTCTTGAGTCTCTTCTGCCGTTTCCTCCGCTGCATCTCCTGCAGATTGGGCTAAATAGTAAAACTGATAGTCCATCGTCAACAATAATATAGTTACTCCCGATTAATAATGAAGTTATTGGCTGCTAGTTCCTGTTTAATTTTTGGATAGTAAATTGGGTTTATTTTTAGAATGCCATCGCTCTGTTCGACTACTCCTTCTCGTCTGAGTAACTGCACCCTGCCCTGTACTTCTGATTCAGAATCTCCTAAACTTTGAGCTAAAGAAGATATGGTCAAATCGCCATGTAGCAAGAGAGAATATAAAAGATAGCGATCTGCTGATTCTAAATCTGGTAACTTGGGTAATTTTGGTGTTTGGGCGATCGCTCTATCTTTTGATTCGTCTTCGTCTGCTTCTTCATAACGGATTGATTTAAGAAATCCCTGCAATGCTACAGTAGCTACTCCCTGAGAAATATCCGCCAAGCGATCGAAATAGTTGGTTTTATTATCTTTATCCCTGTCGAGAATTTGTTGTTCAATTCGTGGCTCGTCAAAAACAATCCCTAGTTCGTCGATAACAGGATCTAACCACGACTGCAGTTTTTCCGAGGGAATTGCAGGTAGGGTTAATATTTCTCCACAATAAGCTTCTAGAGCGCAAACCGAACTTAAGTATTGCCAGCCCCCTTGACCCCCGCCAATAATCCAAAAACGATTTTTCGACCCATCGCATAATAATGACTGAATATATTCTATGCCAGCCAAACCTTCAACCGAACGTAAAAAACACCAGCTAAGATTGGGAATTACAACTACTTCTAGCTCTTTATCTTCCTCTTCATTTGATTCTGGCTGTTGGAAATAATGCTCTAGCTTAGATCTGATAGCTTCAATATCGATGGGTCGATTTTTCAACGGTAGCAGCTTAAGGTTAACTTGCCTTTGTTTTGTCCATTCTTCTAAAGTCTCCGATAGTATGCGGGATACGGTAACTACGGGACTACTAAGAATCACTACTGAATTATCAGCATTACTCGGATTTTCACGCCAAATATTAAATGACTTATCTAGAGTAGAGGCGATCGCTTCCTTGTCTGCAGAATTGCTGGGTATAGTTTCGACTGCATCAACGAGCTTTTTTCTTAACTCTGGTGGCAGTTGAACTAGCGATCGCTCTGGCTCTTGAGTTTCTTTGATATCTTTGGTATACCGCGAAAAAAAGAAGTTTCGTTTTTCGGACAACCAAGTTCTAAATCTTTTCAGTCCATTAGCCATAAAATTAGTTAGCTTGGCGATCGATTCTCTGATAACCATTGCTATTGCCATTACCGTTACTATCTCCACTGCTGCTGGCTAATTTTCGTAGAGAATCACTAATATTTCTCGATCTAGGGTTTTGTCCCTTAACTGAAGGCCATCCCTCTCTTTGACGAGCGCGATCGCCGTCTGTTTCTTCGGTTTGGTCGTGGAACAAGATCTGTTGAGTGGGGAAAGGTAGATCGATTCCTGCAGCTACCAATCTATTACACAGTTCGGTTAGAACCGCATCTTGGGAGTCGACAACTTCGGCACGACGGGGAGGATTTACCCACCAACGAGCGCGAATATTAATGGTGCTAGCTGCCAAATCTACTACCAAGGCTTCTGGTGGCGGATCGGAAATCGCTTCGGGGTTATCGCGCAACACTTCTAAAATAATTTTTTTTGCTTCGGCAATATCATCCCCGTAACCAATACCGATATCATATTGTAAACGGCGTTTTTCAAAGGCGGTATTAACCTTAACTGAATTGGTAAACAATTCTGCATTGGGAATCACGATTCTCGTACCGTCGTAAGTTCTAATGGTGGTAGCGCGAGTTTGAATATGTTCTACCGTACCTTCAAAATCATTAAAGACAATCTGATCGTCGATAACAAAAGGCTCGGTAATTAGAATTAAAATACCTGCCAAAAAGTTTTGTAAAATATCGCGGAAAGCAAAACCAACCGCAACCCCACTAACACCTAATAACTGTACTAAATCCCCTGGCTTGAAAGAAGGGATGATTATTGCCAGAGCAATAAATGCACCTACTAAAATAATAATTCCCTGAGATAATCTGGCTAAAACCAAACCAAGGTTGCGAGATTTTTTACGTTTAGTCAGATTTTTGATTAGTCTTCTAGAGAATTTGGCAACAAACCAAAAAATAATAAAAACAACAATCGCAATTAAGATATTAGGTATTAGCTCGATCGTGCTTTTTACCATCTGCATTAGCTGTTGCCATGCAGTTTGTAACGGTGTAAATTCCATAGATATAGGCTTTTAATATATTAAAGTATTGGTATGTATGCCCAAGGCTATAGTAAAAGCTCTGTTGATAAATCTGCCTTTTGGAGGTATTTGATTAATTGCAGATTTGATTTTCTCTATCTTTGGATGTAACGATACCGCCTAATCATATTCAACTTTTTTTCTTGAAGCTTTGATTTGACTGCGTTTGGCTTTATTTTCCAATCTTCTTTTTTTCGCACTTCTCGATGGCTTAGTTTTAATTCGTCTTTTCTTGACTATAGTGACGCTTTTAATCAGTTTTTTTAATCTATTGAGGGCATCTTCTCTATTTTGTAATTGACTGCGAAACTGTTGCGACTTGATAACTATAATTCCGTCTTGGGAAATTCTCGAATCGTTGAGTTTTAATAATTTTGTTTTATAGAAATCGGGTAAGGATGAGGCAGCAATATCAAAACGTAAATGAATCGCCGAGGCTACCTTATTCACATTTTGTCCCCCCGCACCAGTAGAACGAACCGCTTTAATTTCTATTTCATTACTGGGTATGGTAACTTGTTCGGATATTTTTAATACCATTTCTCCTTGAAGTTGCATTTAATATTGTTTCTCGCAAAGGCGCAAAGACGCAAATGATCTAAATTTTATTTAGTGCATTGTCATAGAGAGATGGTATGACACTAGTAGTTTTGCAATAAATTTAAAAATATTTAGATGATGAGTATTGTAGAAGAATATCGCTCGATAATTAGAAAAAATCTGACAGACTATCTAAATTTACCTCGTAAATATCAGAATGTTGAATTCAAATTAATTGCGAGCGAAGATCGCAACGAATACATCATTTTTGTTCGTGGAATGCACGATACAGAATCAGTCAGCGAATGTATCCTGCACCTACAAACTGCAGGAGAGAAAATCGTTATTTATCGCGACAGTACACAATCAGATCTGTTCGCTAAATTACTAGATGCAGGAATACCAAGCAATAAAATTATTTATCCCGACGCACCGCAATTAGAAACAACAGATTATGACGTTAGTTTAGAAAAGATATACGAGTTACATGGCTCGCTGTTTGAACTTAAAGATAATTTTACCAAAGCTTTAAAAATTAATATTCCTGCAGCCGAATTAATCAAACTAGCTACTATAAAACATGACTATATCAATTGCGCGATCGCATCTCATCCCAATACCCCGCCCGACTTATTAAAAGAACTTTTTTCCAAAATTCCCTCTACAAGTTCTAACTAATCCCATTTTAGACTTTTTACTATTAGAAAATCCACAATTTATCGAAGAACTATTAGACACCTATTCTTACTTCTTAAAAATTAAGTCAACATCTCAAAACATTCCGCTCGACTCCCACGGCAAACAAACAAATAAACTACAACCCCCTCTCCAAAAAAACCATAACCAAAAAACTACCTATTACAAAACACCGTTTCAAACTCACTCGATCGCGCGGATTTAAAAATTTCTTCACCAACGCGATCGCTATACCTTCAACCTAGCTAATAAGTTCTCCAGATCTTCTCTGACAGATTCGTGGCTGTATTCATCGTCGGGGTGGGGCGGTTGTCCTGGTTGCTGAAAATAAGGACGTTCGCCATACATATAACCCCATTTAATATCTACCTGTCTCACCAATTCATACAGTAAATTAGGATTATCTAAAATAGATTGCAAAATAGCTTCTAAAGCCACTAGAGGAGTATCTTTATACTGGCTAACTCTAGGATCTTCTTTGACCCATTGATGTAAAACAGCCTGTAGTGCTGCATCACGATCGCAGAGATTGCGATCGATAAAGGTCTGGATCTCCGTAATTACCCGTACTAGCTTGGGGACGGTAGATTCTCCCTTCAGAAACGTTCCTCCCTCTCTGCCAATAGCTTCTGCCATAGAAAAAGGGCGATCGCTCAATATATCTTGTTGCAAAAGTAAATCTTCGTCTTCTTGTTCCGAAGCAGACATCTATCACCAATAAAAATGAAAAACTAAGGATGAATTGTACCATCGGGCATGGTCGTACCTTTCCAGTTTACTCCACTTAAAATACTATTTTTCAGATTAGCCCCCCGAAGATTAGCCCCTCGTAGATATATATCAACCAAACTCGCGCTGCTGAAATTAGCTTTTTCTAAATTAGTCTTAAAAAACAAGGCAAATCTAAAATTAGCATTTTGTAGATTCGCGCCCTGCAAATTTGCTCCCGTTAGATTAGCAGAGCCGAAATTAATTCTATTGTCTGGCGAAAAATTACTTTGACTTAACTGAGAAATAGTTGCCATGCTGCTGCCTCGATCTGTTTCTTTCAATACTGCCCCTGTCAACACCGCGCCACGTAAATTAGCAGAGCGCAGATTAGCACCCTGCAAAGTCGATTGTTCCAAATTAACTTGTCTTAGGCTGCTACCGCTTAAGTCAGCTCGATTAAAGCTGGCATAGCTAAGATTGGCATTAGTCAAATTGGCTTCGCTTAGATCCGCACGACTAAAATCAGCACCACTCAAATCTACTCCAGTCAAATTAGCTCCTGAAAGGTTAGCTCGACTCAAGTTAGCTCCTACAAGATTCGCTCTAGTTAGATTGGCATTACTAAGATCGGCATCTGCTAAATTAGCATTGCGAAAAAAAGACTGGCTGAGGTTGGCATTGCTTAAATCGACTCTAATCAAACAAGCTTGTTCTAAATTAGCCCAGCTTAGATCTGCATTTGTTAGATCTGCACTTTTAAGATTGGCTTGAGCAAAATTAGTTTTGATCGAACAAGCATTAGTTAAATCTGCACGGCTCAAATTAGCTCCTGTCAAATTACTACCGCTGAGATTTGCCCAGTCCAATTCGGTTCTACTGAGATCTATATTTGCTAACTGAGCCTGAATTATCTGAATTTGACTGAGATCGGCACGGCTAAAATCCCTATTTCCCCCTTGGTAGAGCGATAATAACTCTTCTGCATTCATTAATTTAGATTGCTATTTTAAAAAGATTAGCGACGGTAGTACTTTTTTTAATCATTCCCGATCGCTGTCCCAAAATAACTCGGTTATTAATTTAATGCACGAAACAACACGTTACATTATTTTATTCAGGTTCGATGGCGATTAAATGCCCATTCTGCTCGTCTGTTAAGACATACAACATTCCGTCTGGTGCTTGCCTGACATCTCTTACTCTCTGAGCGATCGCAATAGATTCTTCTGCCAAAACATTACCCCCTTCATCTAGATCGATACGACGCACGTCGTCAGAAACTAAACCCCCTGCAAATAAATCTCCCTGCCACTGAGGAAAGCGATCGCTACTATAAAATGCCAGTCCCGAAGGTGCGATCGAGGGTGTCCAGACTAGCTCTGGTTCTGGTACATCCGCACGAGAGTTTACTTGGGCTACTTTACCCCCTGTATATTCATCGCTATAGCTAACTTCGGGCCAGCCATAGTTTTGCTCTGCTTCAATGATATTTAGTTCGTCACCCCCTTTAGAACCGTGTTCTGTTGCCCAGACGCGATCGCTGGCAGGGTCGATCGCCATGCCCTGTATATTACGATGTCCGTAACTCCAAATAGCATTATCTGCTTCAGCATTATCAACAAAAGGATTATCTTGAGGAATCGAACCATCATCATTTAAACGCACCACCGAACCAAGATGGGAATTGAGATTTTGAGCCTGTTTGCGTATTAAGTCTCCATTGAGTTGAATTGGTGGATTACCTCCATCCCCGATAGCTACCAACATCGTATTGTCCCTCAACCAGACGATGCGCGAACCAAAGTGTTGACCTTCTGGTTTGGTAGGATTTACTGCAAAAATCTCCTCCCAGTTTTGCAGGCTAGTTCCATCAAAAACCGCTCTAGCAACTTTGGTCTGGTTTGCTTGATTCGTACCATCAGCATAGGTAAAGTAAACCAAACGGTTTTCTGCAAAATTGGGATGAAGTGCAACATCTAACAAGCCCCCGTGATTGACCGCAAACACTTGAGGAACGCCTGGAATTGCCTGGAGGTCTAACTTTCCATTTCGCACAATTCGCAATCTCCCCGGTCGTTCGGTAATGAGTATCGAACCGTCGGGCAACCATGCCATGCCCCAAGGACGTTCTAATCCTTCTACGATAGTGGTGGTTTTAACATTACTGGCGATCGCAACATTGCCATCGGAGAATACGGGACTATTGGACGATGAGCGTTCCGCATCGGGGACAGAGGTAGATCCTTGTAATCCCGAACAACTAATTAATGTCAGCAAGATACTCGATGCCACGGCTGTTTTGATTTGGCGTTTTATAATCTCGTTCATGGTTTCTTCTATGCGATCGTTTTATAAAAACATTTTATTGATTTTGTGAGGTACAATTATTTTGTTGCTTAAAAAATCAATTATTGCTAATTTTACGATACAATAGTACTAATAAACAACAATCGATAATTATGAGTAACTATCAAGATTTCGGATTTAGCAGCAGCGAGTTTTTAGGTGAATTAACGACAATTCCCTACTGTCAGTTTTTGAATGGTAGCAGCAAAAATTACGGTATGGCGATTACTTCAGCCAATGCAGGATTAGCCAAGTTTGAGCTAGGGGATGGTTGGAAACCAGTAGAACATGAATTTGCCGATGGCACAAACGAGACTTTACTTTTGACTCAACAACCAAGACTGTTGATTTTAAATCGTTCTCAACCTTTGATGAGTAATGAAGCTGGAATCTTTGCCTACGATAAAGCCAAATTTGCCACAGGAGAATTTAAAGCCTTTTCTTACGCGATAGTTTGGTTTTTAGATAATAACAATCAGCCTATATCCGAACTACCATTTAGGTTGAAGTGTAGCGGCTATGCGGGGCTTACCTTTTTAAAAAATTATAGCTATTACAATAATTCTAGTAGTTTTTGTAAAAAATTCCTCACGTGCTATAAAACCCTAACGGGAGATAGGGCGATCGACAAAAACGATGTTTTCTATGCTCATGCAGTGTATCAGCCAACTTTAATCAGACAAAAAGCCACTTCCAGCATTAACGGACAGTCGAGTTTTGCAGTGATGACCGATCGCTTTTTAGAACCCGAACCGTCTAATTTTGGTTCTTTGATTGTTAAAAATGGTTCTGAACTCAGCAATAAAATTAAAGAGCTAATCGAAATAACTAAATCTTGGTTAGAGATAGATTCGGTAGAACCTGAAAATAGTTCTGACAATGGAGAATCACAATCTACAGAACTAAATACCTCCGAATTGAGCAACGGTATTGAATCGAGTTTAACCCCAGAACCTATTGCTTTTTAACTAGGAAAAGGATTTCTAGTTAACCTCGGTTGACGACGGGAGGAGTGAAGTGGTAACACTCACCCCTCCCCCTAATAGGTTCAATTCTTCTTATTATCTAATCTTGCTGCTGCTTCCAATGCAGATTTGTTTCTTGCTCTTTGAGCATATTGTTTTAGCTGTTCGACATCCATTCCGCTAAGAATACTCAAGTCTTCTAAATCGATGCCCTTCATCAACATCTCGACGCACCAAGTTTGCCTAGCCTGAGACATTCGGGGCTTTTCTCCTTGAGGAGTCAGCAAGTCTGCGGTTAGATCTTGCCAAATTGTTTGTAGTTCGACCGTAGAGATAGCGTCACTTGCATCGTTAATAAAAATTGCCGTACATTCGTCTTTACGACTCTTGAGCCACTGAGCCAAAGGATTGCTCGATGCCGAACCATAGCGAAAACCCATTACCCAATGATTAAGGGGAACTTGTCTTTCTACACCGTAATTAATCTGAAGGATATGTTGTTGGGGTTCGACGATAGAATGCGATCGCTCCAAACTCACGACTTCTTCAATCGATAATCCCGCCCCAAATAAGACATAAATTAGAGCATATTCTTGTTTTCCTGTTTTTTTAGCTTGGCGAAAAAGCGATCGCACTAAACTAGCAGGTAAATCGGCAATTGCTTCGGGTTTTACCTTGACAATACTACTTTCGGTAACGGCAGCAGATTCACCCTGGGAAAATGTCCCCTGTAAAAATAGCTCGACCAAACTGTCTAAGAAATCTTCTCGATCCTCCCAAAAGCTATATCCCTCGGTACTAGATTCAATAATAAAGTAACCGAGGGATGCAAAGTTCAATAGATTAATAATTTGTTCTGGAGTGAGATTACTAGACAAACCCCCAAGGGCGATCGCTTCTTCTAGATACTCTGCTACATAACGATTTGCCTCATCTAAGCCTTTTCCCAATGCCATACGATTTTCTACAGGATAGTTGCCCGCCTCCCCCACAATGGAGCGTACTAAATCTGGAGCTTTATTGAGAGTTCTCAGGCTTTCTCTGGCATATTCGAGCAAAAAATCCGCCACATTGTCTTTGCTCTTTGCTTGTTCTACTAAAGCGTGAACCAATTTAGCAAACACCGCCGAATCTTCGATTACTGCCAACAGTAAGCGATATTTATTGCCAAACTTACGAAATAAAGTTACTTCATTAACCTGGGCGCGTTCGGCTACGGCTTTAGTAGTGGTTTCGGTCACACCTTTTTCGGCAAATAGATCTAAAGCAGCTTCTATCAGACGGGCTTTGGTGGACTTGCGAGGAGTGGACATCGTTTGCTAGTAATAACTTTAAATCTTTTAAATCTATTTTAATTAAACCGATTATTGTGGTTTGGAATCAGTTTAAACTAGAAAATGTAAGTACCACTTGCAATATTTTTTTGAATTCTGCTAAACTGACCAATGTAAGTATTACTTGCAAATTTATTTAAGATAACGCCCATCGGCAGAAAAAAAGCCAAAAAGCGTGCTAATGGCACGTCCATGTCAGCAAAATAGAAGTTTGAACATGGGGGCGATCGACAAAGCTAAATTTAAAATAAAATATTAAATTTTTTTTCGCTTTGTGTTTTTAACTTAATAACTTAAAAGTATTTTAGGACAAGTTAGTCAATGACACAGCAATTAGTTGCTCCCAAAAACAAACCTACTATTCAACCCGAAGCAGAAAAATTAGAATTATCTTGGGTTAATATTTTCTTTTTTGCTTCTTTACACATTGTAGCTATAGTTGCAGCTCCTTTCTTTTTTTCATGGTCGGCCTTAGCGGTAGCAGTATTTTTACACTGGTTGACCGGTAGTATTGGTATCTGCTTGGCATACCACCGCATCTTGACCCATCGCAGTTTGGAAGTACCAAAATGGTTGGAGCGTATTTTAGTTACCTGTGGCGCATTGGCCGTACAAGGCGGTCCTATATTCTGGGTAGCAGGGCATAACTTGCACCACGCTCATACGGAAGATAACGAAAAAGATCCCTACTCTGCAAAAAGAGGTTTCTGGTGGAGTCACATGGGCTGGTTAATGTTTAAGCAGGAAAAATATTTCGATTACGACCAATACAAAAGATATGCACCCCGTACTAACAGAGATCCTTACTATCGTTGGTTAGAGAAAAACTTCATCTTGTTACAAGTTGCTCTGGGCTTTCTCTTACTTGCCCTGGGTGGTTGGTCTTGGGTTGTTTACGGTATCTTTGTCAGAGCCGTTACCCTATGGCATTGCACTTGGTTTGTTAACAGTGCGACTCACTTCTGGGGTTACAAAAACTTTGAATGTGAAGACGGATCGCTCAACCTTTGGTGGGTTGGCATTCTGGCTTACGGTGAAGGTTGGCACAATAATCATCACTTTAATCCCCGCGTGGCTAAAGCTGGTCAACGCTGGTGGGAAATCGATGTTACTTGGTACGCCATTCAAGTATTGCGCGCTCTAGGTCTAGCAAAGAAAGTCGTGATGTAATTTTCAATAACCGCTGACTAGAAAATTAATTAATTATGCGCGATCGCTCTATATTATAGGGCGATTTTTTGGTGCAATACTTTATTTGTAGTAGAGAATTATACTAAATCTGTTTCGTATGGGTTACTTAAGAAATTAAGTAATAAGTAATAAATAATGAGTACCGAGTAATAAGTAATCAGTAACGAGTAATAAGTAATCAGTAACGAGTAATAAGTAATCAGTCAGAAAATTTTTGAGCGATAAACTGAATACTACTTTTATCTAGCGGATTTAGTATCAGTTGACAACCTCTTGTAATTCAATGCATAACACTCGTACAAAAAAAATCATAAATATTATATTTTTGACGCATATTTTGGGCAGCTTAAGTGTATGAGATTGTTTTATATACCTGGTTTGATAAATGAATAAGAATGTAACAAAGCTTTCTAAAGAAGAACTGGCAATTATGGCTCTTTTAAATAACAACATAATTATATTTAGCGAGAAAGAGCTGGGTTTTGCAGCTTTGTTTAATAAAGATAAAACTCAAGTCAGTTTTGATGGATGTATTTTTAATAAAGGAGCAAGTTTTCCCCTGAAGCAGAGCCATAAAGCCCTGAAAATTTGCCGAAAACTATCTAGTAAGAATCAAACCAGCTTATTAGTTCGACATCACGATCGCGTGTCAGTGTGGATAGAACAAATAGAACAAATAGAACAAATAGAACAAATAGAAAA